>JAAXQM010000077.1 GCA_012974295.1 Dehalococcoidales bacterium | reverse complement strand
TCTGATAGCCACATCACTAACATAGTGCTCATGGGCATGGGTGAGCCGCTGGCCAACTACAATGCCGTATTAAAGGCGATAAGATTGCTTATCTCGCCACAGGACTTCGGGATCGGCGCTCGTAGTATTAGTATCTCTACTGTTGGTCTGATACCGCAGATAAAGCAATTGAGTCAGGAAAGGCTTCAGATAGGGTTGGCCATCTCCCTTCACGCCAGCGATAATGTGCTTCGAAGCAAGCTTGTGCCCATTAACGAGAAATACCCTCTGGAGCAACTCCTTCCGGCTTGTCATGAATACTTTAATGCTACACACCGTCGGTTAAGCTTTGAGTACGTGCTATTTGAAGGAATAAACGATTCCGTTAGCCAGGCGCGCTCCCTGGCTGGATTACTCATGGGATTAAACTGTCATGTTAATCTGATCCCGGCAAACTACACGGCCGACGACTGTTTCAGGCCGCCGCCGCACGGCAAGGTACTGGCCTTTCAGAGAGAGCTTCAGTATCAACACATTACCTGCACGGTTCGTCAACGGAAAGGGCTGGACATAGATGCCGGTTGTGGTCAACTACGCAGTCGTTTGCATGGAAAATCTCTGAAAGACTAGCAACAGATATGGTACAGGTTGCTTCGTATTAATCGAAAATTGGGGAGCACTTCAATGTCGGCAGGTTTATCTTTAGAAGTGGTACAATAATAGGGTGCAGGTCTTTTAAACTGCAATGGTGAATAATTTAAGGAGATAGTTATGGTAGGATTCCAACGTGACTGGTTGACACGTATCGATCTTATGCAGCGAGAGATGGAACGTCTCTTGGATCATTTTGCCGGCTCAAAGCCCCCGATGGTAAAATTCACCAGGCGATTCTGGGAGCCGGCAGTGGATGTGTATGAAACTGCCAAGGAGATTATCGTTATTGTGGAGCTAGCAGGCATTAGTGAGGATGATATAGAGACAATTGTGAATCGTGATACTCTTACTATTCGAGGTGAGAGAAGGGTTACTGATCTTGGTATCCAGAGGAACTACCACCAGATGGAAATCTATAGTGGACCATTTCAGCGCAGTATCAAGTTGCCCGCTATTGTTGATACAGAAGGGGCAACGGCTACCTATTGTAATGGCTTGGTGAAGATAACACTACATAAAACTAAACGGGAACATGCGCTCAGGGTTAATATAATAAGTATCGATGGTGGTAAAGAACGATGAGTAGGGCAAAAGATGAAATTGAGAATCAGGAAGCTGAGGTACAGATTCCACAGGAAGTAGCTGTCCTGCCCAGTGGCGAAACAGTTATTTATCCCGAGATGGTGATTCCCCTGGCGGCCGGTGAAGAGAAGATGGTAAAGCTCATAGATGACGTTCTCTCCGGAGATAAAATATTAGGGCTCTTTGCCCAGCGCTCCGGTGGAGAGGGAACGAGCGCAGATAATATTTATAATGTCGGTACAGCAACTGCGGTTGCTCGAATGTTTAAAATGCCAGATGGTTCTATTCGGGCGTTCCTGCAGGGTATGAAACGGATCAAGATCAAGAAGGTTATACAGACCGAACCATACATTAGAGCCCAAATTAAAGTAATTGAAGAAAAGCTTGATAAGACTCCTGAGCTTGAAGCGCTCACTCGAAATTTAACCGACCTGTTCCAAAAGATAGTGTCACTATCGCCTAATTTACCGGAGGAGATTGGGGTTGCAGTAATAAATATTGCCGAGCCAGGCAGGCTTGCAGATTATATTGCAGCTCATATCAACCTAACTTTGGAAGAAAAACAGGGAATATTGGAGGAGCTCAATGTCCGCAAGCGCTTAAAAAAGGTAACGGGTTTCATTAATCGGGAACTGGAGATTCTAGAGCTCGGCAGTAAAATCCAGTCCGAGATTAAGGGTGAATTTGATAAAGCACAGCGGCAATACTACCTTCGGGAACAACTCAAAGCTATACAAAAAGAGCTCGGCGAAGTGGACGACCAAACAATGGAAATTGATGAGCTGAGGAAGAGCATCGAGGAGGCTCAGCTTCCCCCCGAAGCACTGAAGGAGGCAGAACGGGAACTGGATCGTCTGTCCAAGATGCCGCCACAGGCCGCTGAATATAGCGTTGCAAAGACCTACCTGGATTGGGTAACAAGTCTTCCCTGGACTAAGGGCACTGAGGAGAGCGTGGATGTCAAACGTGCGGCTGAGATACTTGATGAGGACCACTACGATTTGGAGAAGGTCAAGGAGAGGATACTTGAATATTTAGCAGTACGAAAACTAAAGCAAGATATGAAGGGTCCGATCCTCTGCTTGGTAGGGCCTCCTGGTACTGGAAAGACCTCCATAGGGCAGTCAATTGCCCGGGCTTTAGGACGAAAGTTTGTACGGATGTCTTTAGGGGGGGTTAGAGATGAGGCGGAGATTCGTGGCCATCGCCGCACCTATGTCGGTGCTCTGCCGGGCAGGATAATTCAAGGTATACGCCGCGCCGGGTCGAACGATCCGGTGTTTATGCTTGACGAGATCGATAAAGTAGGAGCAGACTTCCGCGGTGACCCTTCGGCCGCGCTCCTTGAGGTATTAGATCCGGAGCAGAACCATGCCTTCTTTGATCACTATCTCGATGTGCCCTTTGATCTCTCCAGGGTGATGTTTATCACCACTGCCAATTTGGAGGATCCTATTCTGCCTGCCCTGCGGGATCGGATGGAAGTCCTGGAGTTACCTGGATATACCGAGGTGGAGAAGCTGCATATTGCCAAGAAATTTCTGATAACCAAGCAATTGCGGGAAAATGGCATCTCAAAAGGTAAACTCAAGATAACAGACGACGCCATTTTAGCTATAGTAAGGAAATACACCAGGGAGGCAGGTCTGCGAAACCTGGAACGGGAGATCGGCACCATTTGCCGAAAAGTAGCGCGGCAGGTGATCGAAGATGATATTAAAAGGATTACAGTAACACCTAAGAAGCTCAAGGAATTTCTCGGGACGGGAAAATTTAAGTATGAGGTAGCTGAAGGGTCTGATGAGGTAGGTGTGGCCACAGGGCTAGCGTGGACTCAGGCTGGGGGAGATGTGCTATTCGTGGAGGCAGCACTGGTACCTGGAAAGGGGAACCTTACCCTGACCGGGAGACTTGGCGATGTGATGCAGGAGTCTGCCCGAGCGGCGTTGACATATTCACGAGCCCATGCGTCATCCCTTGGCGTTAAAGGCAATTTCTATGAGACCAAGGATATTCATATCCATGTACCTGCCGGTGCCATTCCCAAAGATGGACCATCAGCGGGTGTCACCATGACTGTGGCCCTGGCATCAGCCATATCGGGTAGGCCGGTTAAAAAAAATGTCGCTATGACTGGCGAGATAACTCTACGGGGTAAGGTGCTGCCGGTAGGTGGCATCAAAGAGAAGGTGCTGGCGGCTCATCGCGCCGGTGTCACAAAGGTGATTTTACCCGAAGACAATGAAAAGGATTTAGATGAGATCCCTCAGCAGATTAAGGACGAGCTTCAGTTTATATTTGTTAAGCAGATAGATGAGGTGTTAAAGGAAACAATGTGACTAAAATCACAGACTAAGTACTGGTAAATATATAGGCTCTTTATAAGAGGCCGCTGAAAAAGAGTTGCTCCGATGTAATCGGAGCCGATGGTCTGGGGGTGAGGTGAATAGAAGGCGAATTTAAAAAGATCGCAAAGATTAACGTTACCGTGCCCAATCATGTGAACGAGAACGAAAACATTGAGGAGGATAAAAAATGCAGTTCGGAGATATCCTAAAAGACGCTACCTCTGAGGGTAAGGAGAAGCATGTCCCGTTTATTGAAATAATGACAGCACATGGGTCTGAGGCAAAGGACCTTGTTCATGTAATGGTGGGGAAAGAAACACCGCATCCCAACACTATTGAGCACCACATTGCGTGGGTTGAGTTATTCGGTGTGAAGAGCGATGGCCAGGTAATAAATCTCGGGCGATCTGATTTTGCACCCTCCTTCACTAATCCAAATATTTCATTTCATGCGCCGGTGGATCAATTCAAAGCCTTCTATGCGCTTTCATACTGTAACCTTCATGGTGTATGGCAGAATTCTATCGAGGTCAAATAAAGTTAAGCAATCTTGCTGAATCTGCAGGACGTTACTGTGCCGCGCCCTGAAGGTCAAGACATAGTGTGAGTTTCCCGAGGCGCAGCATTAACGGAATTTACAAATAATGAGATTGTTGAAAAACAGGTACCCCGGTATAATCGCAGCTAGGGCATTTACTGAGACTTTTTAGCGACAAAAGATGTGCAATCCGGACTGGTCTCCAACATGAGAAAATGGCAGAAAATAGAAGACGCCTCTGTTTCGTCAACGGGTCAGATGATCGAAAAAACCGAGAATCCGCTTCTCCGCCTTGTTATGGAGATCATACAACGCGATTCGCAGATGCATTATCGTGTTCAGGAGTTCATCGCAGATAGTATTGAACACAAGGCAGTATCTCTGACACCTGATGAGCTTGTCGCAGTATGGGGTATGATCGAGAACCACATCAATCTTGAGAAGAAAACCGTGGAAATCGCTGAGCAGGCGATTGCCTCATTGAAGGGCCAGCAGGGTATGATCGTTCAAGAGTACCTGTTGAACTATTTATTGGAGGACGAAAAGAAACACAACGATCTACTGAAAAACCTTGAGGACATCAAAAAGGGAATCTATCGCTCTGTCTAGCACATATACTAGCTAAGACTTCGAGGGCGTAATTATCAACCCGGAGAGTGCCCAAAAATTCCGACTTCCTTCTCGCTGATTTTTGTTATGTATTATGACGATAGGGGATGAAAGCGGGGGATCGGATAAAAAGCCATAGAATCTTCGGTGATAGTAGAAACGGAACTTGACAATAATAGCCTGAAAACTGAGGAAACGCATAGAGGCAGGTTATCCAAGTATAAGTAACCTGCCTCTTATTTCAACATTCTCTATACGTCTCTGTGTTGTATCTATTTGGAGATAGATATCCAATAACGGCCACCGGAGGGTTCATTGCGGTCAACTACCCAAGGAAGAGTCGT
>JAAXQM010000069.1 GCA_012974295.1 Dehalococcoidales bacterium | reverse complement strand
GGCCATAAGTGAGAAAGATAAGATGTCTAGGGGAATGGCCTCATCCTCTATCGAAAAAGGTCAGCAGATGGCTAAGGAGATATGGGCGCGCACTGAGCATTAGGCGCATGGTCAGCATTTTGTCAGGATGAGATTATCGGCTATTCATTGCATTTAGCAATGGAAAGCAATAGTTGACGTATTAGGCAGGATTGATATTGTGACGATAGTGGGGGGAAACATTACCTGCTTTTGAAGGCCCGGTCACACTCGTCAAGAAGAATGGCCACCATTCACCGCTTCCGCCTTGGTAACCCTGCGGCCTGCCCGTAGTCAACAGATTCAAGCTCAAGACCGTCCTTGAGCAGCTTGTGAGCTTCTGGAGTGTTTAGTCTAACCCATGCCGCGGCTTCAGCCCTTGTGAGAAAAGCCCCCTTCGGCGTAACCCACCCCAGTTCAACCTCTGAACCGAATAGATTGTTCCGTCCGAACACCTCAGAGTGCATCTCTGTGGCATCGCCGGGGTAATGCTGCCCTTCGCACATAATGGCAACACGAAGGATCTTCAGTCCCTCCAGGTCGACCAGAGACAGGTCACGAAAATCACCTAAAGTCCGGGGCGTTTCCATAACTTTAACTTTCATGGCTTCATCCAATATCTACCCCCTCTTTACCATTTGACAATCCAGCCCAAATATCAGAATATCAAATTACGGGGGGACTTAAAACCACCCGTTATAGAGCCCGGTCACACACCCCTCCGTGATCGGGCTTTTTTATTCATAAGTGTCAAAACTCTATTTCTTTTTCTTATCATCTCTCTCTCTGGCATTAAACACGATCACCAAAAAAACCGCGATTGCTATAGCACCAACCCAGATCAAAGGACAACCCCTTTGACGGTCGCCCTTGCTATGGCTAGCTTCCCGTTGCCTACAGTTAACGCTAATAGTAGCTTCTTCATTTTCTGCCCTTTAGATTTGATATTTATACTGCATAACATCACTTTGCCAAGCCTGAAGAGTTGTTCCGATAAACCCCAGATAGCGGGAAAAAATCTATTTTTATCAAGTATAGACGAAACCCTGTGTCAGTTCTCAAAACTCACCGACCAATAAGAAAGGGCCACCCCGTTTCCGAAGAGTGCATAAAGCTGTGGCCAACCGACCATGATTTCGATCTCAAAACTCTATAGACAAGTGAGATCCACCTGAAAACTGATTTGACACAACTTTAGAGATGCGCCTTTCTGCAAAAAACGTTGATCGCAGAACTTTCAAGATTAAAGACACCGGCCGGAATTGAATATGCTGGGGGAGTTCATGGGCGATATATAATTCCTGCCGTAGTTGATTTCTAGTCCGGTGGTGGTAAGTGTATAGAAAATAGTGGAAAATCTCAAAATCCCGACAAAGCTAGCCCTTCTGTGAGGGGGGGACGGAAAGCGGCGGGTCTTTGCGAACAAAGATGGCCGAGCTGCCGAAGGATATCGATCCTGAAGACAGCCCGGCTTTTTTGTTGCCAGCCGGTATCGAAACCAGAACGGAGAAGGTAGGAAATAGAAATCTTGTATCGTCAAGGGGGAACCTCCTTCCCCAGCAAATAGTAAACCCTAAGGGCACGAAGGAGGCTGTAATGAAAACGAGAACAATATTGAGAAGATTTCGTTGGTTATTGTTATTGGCCGTTATTTCTACCGTGGCTTGTGGCGGGGGTGGCAGCGGAGGGGATAGCCCTGCACCGACAGCAATCTCATATAGCGGAGTAACAGACCCGGCAATGATCACTGATCAAAATGCCGCTGATTTAGCTCTATTTGCTGTTATGGGTGCCTTCCTCGGTGCGGATGTTGGGTTCGATTTTTTCCCCGCCCTAAAAGGTACTGGAGCATATGTCGCATCTGGGAATTGTGGCGGAACTGCGGAAGTGGAATTTAATTATGATGAGCAAACAGGGGCGATTGGTGGCAGCCTTCTACTAGAAAAATATTGCAGTGATGAAGCTGAATACAGTGGCACAGTGGACTTATCTGGTGAGGCAGACTCCTTAACCGATAAAGTGATTCAATGGCAGTTTGCATTTAAAAGCTTAACCATGATCGAAGACAATGAACCGATGACACTCAATGGTGAGGTATCCCTGGTTGTAGCTAGCCTACGGTTGTCAATAGACATTGTTGCTAGAGACGACCTCGATGGAAAGGTTTATTGGATTAATGGGATTGTTCTGAATTTTTCCGAGGGTGTGGGCTTTGAAGAAATTGACGTATCCGGGCGTTTTTATCATCCCGATTATGGCTATATTGACTTGTCGACAACTACCCCTCTCGTTTCCTACGATGGCCCTCCCTCGGAGGGCGTTGTGCAAGCTCTTGGCGGTCCCGGCACCTCTGGTGATAACACCAAGTCTCATCTTACGTTTCTACCATTGACTAGGTGCAAGGTTGAGGCAGACACAGACGGTGATGGTGCTTGGGACTGGTTTTCCGGGACCCTAATGCTGGATGGTACCGTAGTCCCTCCTGACGCTGGGGAAATGGCCACTGTCACTGGAACGCTCTCCTTGCCAATGACCGCAACTTGCGCTGAATGGGTCGTCGCCATCGACAGCGATACCGATGGAGATAATGGATTTGTGGCGTTTTCTGATGGCACCTGTGGCTCCAGTGAACAAATAAGCTATACAATCGTCAATGTCCCTGCTGGCACTTATTACCTTTATGCGGTTGCGTTCTTGGAGCCGCGCACAGGTGGCCCCATTCCTGGTGACTATTTAGGGTTTTACCCCACCGGACTAGCAGAGCCGACAGGTCCCAATACTCTTATCCCGGACACCGGGATGGTAAATTTTGATATCCCACTGTGGCTAATTCCTGGTGGCGTAGAACCAGACATTACGCCACCAACGACACCTTCCGGTTTTGTCGCATCGAACATATCGAGCAGCCAAATACTGCTGTCATGGAATGCTTCAGATGATGCCGTTGGGGTTAGTGGCTACGAGCTATTCCGCGATGGAATCTTATTGGTCTCAGTGGCCGAGACGACCTACTTTGATCCAGCCTTGGTCTCTGAAACAGAGTATTGCTATACCGTCAAGGCTTTTGACGAGGCGGGGAATAAGTCTGCGATGAGTAGTCCTATTTGTGCCACGACGCTGATTATTCCATTTACGACCTTTACTATGCCAGATACGGGGCAGGTACTGTCCTATAGTGAAGTTTTTGGTGAGGATTCAGACTATTCCATCAATCCCCTTTCCTATCAAAGCAATGGAAACGGAACGATAACGGACAATGCGACTAAACTAATGTGGCAACAAGAGGATGATGGAATAAGAAAAACATGGTACGACGCTAAATCCTATTGCAGTAACCTGGAACTTGGCAGTCATGGAGATTGGCGCTTGCCTGTAGACATGGAGCTAATCTCCATCGTTCACTATGACCAGTTAAATCTCCCGGCAATTGACATCAACTATTTTCTAAATGTCTCGCCAATTGAATATTGGACAGCTACATCAGTAGGAGGGGACCCTAACTCTGCTGTGGCTTGGTGTATAAATTTCAGTGATGGACAGTGTCGTCTTCAGACTTTTGATGAGGAGGGGAGGCACATTCCTTATTTAAAGACAGATCCTTATTATGCTAGGTGCGTGAGAGGTACAGGCTTTTCATCGCAGAGCTTCTCTGATAATGGAAACGGGACGGTAGTGGATAACGTGACTGGACTCGAATGGCAGCAGGGAGAGGGACCTTACCAAACATTGGAGTCGGCTTTGACTTATTGCCAAGAGCTTGATCTAGATGGAAGCACAGACTGGCGATTGCCCAATGTGAAGGCATTGAAGTCGTTAACAGATACGAGTAGGCCGGAATCCCCGAGCATAAACACCCTGTACTTTCCGGAAGCAGATGGAACCTACTGGTCCTCCACGCGTCACCGCTTTCACTTTTCTATCGCATGGGGGGTAACGTTTGGAGATGGACATGTCCATTATACTGACATTCCTGATAACTACCTGAACACTCGATGCGTCCGAGGGGGGAATTAACTATAGCGGGCAGAAGTGTTTCAAGACGTTCTATGCATGACTTAAAATCAAGAAAGCCCCAGCCTGTTTATACGGGCCGGGGCTTTCCTATAAGTTGATCTATATTGCTGTCCTCGGTGGGTGTCAGGGTAGTGTCGCCTCAGTTCTCAAAATTCCTAAGTTATGCCACATCGGGTGACCTTACCAAAATCCTGCGTCTTCCATCTCAAAACTATCAACATTCGATATCAGTAACCTCTCCCGACCGAAGTGTGCCGCTTTGCAGGGAATCCAAGACTCGAAGCACAACAACATTGGATGCCGTCCCCAAATCAATAACATAACTTACAGGACAAATCCCTCCACAGTGCTTGAGTGGTTTGATTTCGGACAAAATGCATCTTTAAACA
>JAAXQM010000237.1 GCA_012974295.1 Dehalococcoidales bacterium | reverse complement strand
GTGAGAGGGATGAGCATAAGAAGGATATGCAGCGGGGATAGGCCGATGTCGCTGGCCCTCAGCACCAGGAATATATCAGCGGAGTTACCAAGCGTAAAAATTACCATTATTGCCAGAAATATCTTGAACTGTCTGTTAAAGCCCCCAGCAACGGCGCCGCCCATCCCCCACTCCTTCGGGTGGGGTGCCCTCGCCTCATGAACGAAGAAGATAATGACGAGTACAGAGATCACCGCGGGGATTATGCCGATTATGACCAACCAATGAAAGGTGGGGAGGGAAAGCGTCAGCTCCCACCCCTGCATGAAATAAACGATGGCAGCGGCAATGGCGATCCCACCAACGGCGCCAGCGGTATCCATGGCGCGGTGAAATCCGAAGCCACGCCCCATCGCCCCCGGGGTAGTCGAGTCGGCAATCAGGGCATCGCGGGGCGAAGTGCGAATCCCCTTACCAGCGCGCTCGAAGAAGCGAATGACCAGTGCTGCAGCCCCGCTGGTGGCTAGCAAGAGAAAGGGCTTGGCTGCGGTGGATAGGATATAGCCAAAGGTGGTCAACCCTTTTCGTTTGCCCAGCTTATCACTGGCCCAACCGCTTGAGACCTTGAGAATGGTGGCCACGCTATCGCCAAGCCCTTCGGTAACGCCAATGAAAAATGCCCCCATCCCCAGTACATGTGATAGGAAGAGGGGGAACACGTTGAAGATCATCTCGCTGGAGACGTCGGTGAGGAAGCTCACCCATCCCAGGAAGAATACGTTGTGGCTTACACCCAAAAACCTTTTCGGTTCGCTGCTAGCTTTTTTCATGCCCTATTTATCCAGTAGTACCTCGTTTACCAGTTCCGCAATTTTCTGTCTTGCTTCATTAAGGGCTATCAGTCCCCGCTCTGTTATGGTGTAGTATTTTCGAACCTTTCCGCCGACCACCTTTGATCTGCTCTCCAGATAACCATCCTTCTCTAGACGATGCAGTGTGGGATATAAAGTCCCCGGGCTTAACGTTCCTCCTTTATAATATCGGTAGGAGATATCGACACATGATATAATGGCTGAAACATATCTGTCAAGCATAGCTTGTGTGAGCCATTCCCTTGATGAGATGGGGAGCAGGATGTATACTAACCAGGCTATGTACAATGATACGATCACAGCCATTTCCACTCCCCTGGGCGATGGCGGAATAGGGATCGTACGCCTCAGCGGACCCGAGGCCTTAGCAATCGCGGCGAAGGTATTCCCTCGCTCATTAAAAGACCACCGCCTTGTCTGTGGGTATATCATCGACCCGGCAACTGATGAGATTATAGATGAGGTGCTGGTCTCCTATATGGCTGCGCCTCATACATATACCAGAGAGGATATAGTGGAGATTAACTGCCATGGCGGCCCTTCCCCCCTGCAGCGAGTCCTGGATTTACTGCTAGGGCATGGAGCCAGGATGGCGAACCCGGGCGAGTTCACCCTGAGGGCCTTCCTTAATGGAAGGATAGACCTGGCTCAGGCCGAATCCGTTCTAGACGTGGTGCGCGCAAAGACTGAGGCGAGCTTGCGGGTTGCCGTACAAGGTTTAAGAGGAAACTTAACACACTCACTTGAGGTTGTTCGCGCTGAGCTGATGGGCGTTCTTGCCTACCTTACCGCCAGGATCGATTTCCCTGAGGATGAGGTGGTGGAGCAGGAGGTAATACCTCCACTGGAAAGGGCACGTTGTATGCTGGGAGAACTCATCTCAAACGCAAATCAGGGGATCGTCTATCGCCAGGGGATCAGGACTGCAATTGTGGGACGCCGCAATGTGGGTAAATCAAGCCTGTTAAATTGTCTGCTCCGACAGAGTCGTGCTATTGTCAGCCCGGTACCGGGAACTACGAGGGATACACTGGAGGAAGTGGTGAACCTGAAGGGGGTGCCATTCGTCCTTGTCGATACCGCAGGTATTGTGAAGCGCAAGGGTTTGGTCGAGTCTATGGGGGTAGAACGCAGCCACAAAGCTATCGAGCAGGCTGATTTCGTCCTTTTGGTGCTCGATATCAGCACCCCGTTAAGAAGCTCCGATCGAGATATCATTGCCCTTCTATCAGGTAAGGAGGTATTGGTAGCCTCCAATAAGTGCGACCGGCCACGGCGGGCTTCTCTAGCTCATCTCTCATGGAC
>JAAXQM010000287.1 GCA_012974295.1 Dehalococcoidales bacterium | reverse complement strand
ATCTTAGACTCCAGGTGGCGCTTAATCCCCCTTCGGCCCCTTGCTTTCTCTATCTGGTCGGTTACCTGTAAGACAAAGGCGTCGGCGCCATCGCCGTAGTTTGCCCACAGTATCCTGTCTCCCGGTTTGGCCTCTTCTAAAGCGGCTACAAGCATCATCGGGGCAAAGGCGGCGCCGGTATTGCCCACCGCATCGAACATAGGAGCCTGAACCTGTTCAGGTGCTAGCTTTAACTGCTTAATCATCCGCTGGTGGCTCCTGGCATCGGGGGCATAGTAAACAACCTTGGCGAAGTCCTTAACGGAAAGACCTGTTTTTTTCAGAAGCGCGGAAATCGCTATACCGAGCTTTTCTCTGTATCCATGCTCCAATATGAAGCGGTCCTCCCAGGTACGTATGTACGGGTCCTCGGCTCTCTTCCAAACATCGACGAAGTCGCTGGAGATGGAATAGCTGTCCTCGATGGCGACGGCGACATCTTCATCTGCAATAAGGAAAGCGGCAGCTCCATCGCCAAAGACGGACTCGAATTCGGAAGCGGGTGGGGCAAGGCGGCAATCAGCCGCAGTTACCAGGATGTTCTTTGCCGAGCCGCCTTTGATAGCGTCGCACGCGGCCTTTACAGCACCGGTTCCGCTTCTGAGGGAGTTGCCGATGTCAAGAGTGAAGAGTTCGTCGCGTAGGTCGGTGGCAGCAGCCACGATACTGGCGGACAGCTTCTCACTGTAGGGAGGCGTAGTGGAGGCGAAGTACAGGCCATCGGGGATGGCAAGGTCCATACCGTTCAGGCAATCGATGGCGGCCTCTACCGCCATGGTTATGCTATCCTCGTCGTAGTTGGCTACTGCTATCTCCCCTCGACCGCCTCTCCCTCCCCAGGCTCGTGCGAGTTCGCTCGCGCTCAATCTGTATACCGGTATATAGGCGCCAAATGATTTGATCCCGATCACTTTTAGCTCCTCTCTTTTTTTGATGCGAAGCGCTCTTTATTGTAACTTAATGCAGGTAATGAGGTCAACGCCACATATACAGAGACTGCCGAGGCCGATACAGAGGTGCAGGATACTTCCTGCCGGGGGTCTGGGGGTACCCCCTAGCTTCAAAAAAGTCCCCCAAGACTGGGGGATATAGGGGGTTGATTAAGAGTATTTCAGCATTCTCGGAGTAGTTAAACGATTAGAGAGGGGCTTTCGTGTAAACAACTACACTGGCCTTAGCACAATCGGAGGCCAGCAATAATACTGGCCTCCGATGTTAAGTTGCGGTCGAATTACCAGCGACTGTTACCTTTGGTTTTGTTGTAGCAACTGCTGCAATACACTGGCCTGTCTTCTCTAGGCTCGAATGGTACCTGTGTATCGGTACCACATTCAGCGCACACTGCAGGGAACATCTGGCGATCGTACCTGGATCCACCGGATCCACCAGACCCATAGCTGTTCCGCTGTGATTTTCGTGCCTGTCGGCAGGACTGGCAGCGTCGGGGCTCATTAGTGAATCCCTTGGACTGATGGAATTCCTGCTCTTCTGAAGTGAAGGTGAATGTGACACCACAATCAGCACACTGTAGCGACTTGTCCGTAAAACTCATCGGATGACCTCCTCTCTTTTTAATAGTTGGCTGGAGTTTTGGTCATCCAATGCTGGGGTAAATACGAGATAGCCTCTGCCAAGGATTAGATAACCTATAACCGGAACCACTAAATTCATTTTACACCATAATCTTTTTTTCCACAATACAAGAGGCAACAGGGCGTGGGAAAAGGTCGTCAAGTTATGAATGCGGGCCGGATTGGTTTGTCTGTCAGTTAAGCGCTTCTGCTGCCTTGGTTGCGGTGAATGGTGGAAAACTAAATAAGAAGGGCTTAGGCAAGGTACCTAAGCCCTTACTAAGTAGTTTAGTGCTAATGACGGCAAGCCCCAAACTATGTTTGTTTTTTTAGCTACATCGCTAAAAATTAAGTGAGAGTAACATAAGTTTGTAGTTTTGTCAAGTTTTTTGGGTTGTTGTGTTGATGTTCTATGATTTTGTCACCCGTTAACTGTTCTGAGAAGGGGTGTCCCTTGCCAGGTCGGAGTAATATAATACATGCGGTGAAAATACTTATAGATGGTGCGAAACGGCTGGGACTCTCCCTTACACGAGGGCAGGTGGAGTGCTTCCAGGTTTACTATGAAGAGCTTATCCGCTGGAATCGGACGGTGAACCTTACTGCTATCGTGGACTACGAAGGAGTGCAGATAAAACACTTCCTCGATTCCCTCACTGTCACCCTCGCTTTTTCCAATGTACCATCCCGTATCCTGGATATCGGCACCGGTGCTGGGCTCCCCGGGGTCCCGCTGAAGATCCTTTACCCCGCTATCGGACTAACCCTGGTTGACTCCGTCCATAAGAAGGTCGCCTTTCTCCACCATCTCATTGACCGGCTCGGTCTGGAGGGGGTGGAGATTTTGGCCGAGCGCTCGGAGCACCTGGCTCAGGATGAGAGCTATCGTCAGCGGTTCGACCTGGTGCTTTCCCGGGGGGTGGCCAAGCTTGCCACACTTGCTGAGCTGGCTCTGCCCTTCTGTTCCCTTGGCGGCACGTTTATCGCTATGAAGAAGGGGGAGGTCGATGAGGAAGTCGCGGAAGCGCAACGGGCTATAGATGCCCTCGGTGGACGGTTGAGGCAGGTTAAGTGGATTAGGCTGGAGGAGCTTATTAGGGGTGAGTTGACGGGGGCGGGAGATTCTGAAAAATTCGAAAAAGGGGAAAGGGCACTGGTTATCATCGACAAGCTTATCACTACCCCCGATCGTTACCCCAGGCGTCCCGGTATACCCCGGAAGCGACCGTTATTTGTAGGAGACCGCTGAAAAAGAGGTGCCTCAATATAATTATGGCCGGGAGTCTGCGGGTGTGCTGAATCGTCGATCTCGTTTATAAATAGCTTCTAGGGTGGCCTAGTGGTAAAGGGAGTCCAGGGGGATTTCCCTCTGGCGGGGGTCTGGGGGTGTCCCCCAGCTTAATAAAGTCCCCCAAGATTGGGGGATTAGGGGGTTGATTGAGACTATTTCAGCAATCTCAGAAAGATGATTTACCTTCCTGTCCTCGATGCGGGTATAGGTAAAACTATATAAAAAGCGTTTGGTTAAAGCGAAAAAATGGCCCTAATGGGAACAGAGTGACGTGAGGCAGCATGGGGTACACCGTGGCGTTTTACGGCAGACCTCCTTACCGTGGCGCACCAGGAGGGCATGATATTCATTGAACAGGCCCTCGTCATGGAGTAGGTTCTCGGTAAACAGCGCCTGGAATGCCCTGTAGCTATCTTTTTCCGGGGCGAGGCCGAGACGGCTAATAATACGCCTGGTGTAGGCATCAATGACGAATATCGGCCGCCCGGCGGCATAGAGTATTATGGAGTCCGCAGTCTCCTCACCGATGCCATAAATGGAGAGAAGCTCCGGGCGCAGCGTGGCGGTATCAAGGGCAAATAACCTTTCCAGATCGCTGTTGTATTTCGAGTGGAGCCTGTCTGCGAAGGCTTTAAGCTTGACCGCCTTGGCGTTATAGTAGCCGGAGGGGTGGATAAGCTGGGCGAGCCTGTCGAGTGGCAGGTCATAAAGGGCCGTCGGGGTAAGGGTCATTTCTGCCTTGAGATTCGAGATAGCATGCTCAACATTGGTCCATGCTGCCGATTGCGTAAGGATTGCCCCCACGATCACCTCAAAGGGATCATCAGCCGGCCACCAGCTTTGAGGGCCATAGCGGTCAAAGAGCCGCTGGTAAATATCCAGCAGTTTTTCGCGCATATTGGTTGTCATAGTTAATAGTACGTGATGGAAAAATTGGGTTAGTTTCCCTGTGGTATTTTTTATGTTCTCAGCTTTTTCACCCAGTCTGGCATCCTGACCTCGGTAGGGTCATCGATGGGAGGCATATAAGGTTTAATATCTATAACTGGAGTGCCGTTAAGGGCGTCCAGACCTTTAACTATGAGGATATTGCCGCGGCGCTCAATCAGCTTCACCGTGCTCACCCCGAGTGAGTTTGGGCGGTAGGGGGCTCGGGTGGCTAAAAGGCCGACCAGGGGGAGATCCGCTCTTCCCTTGGGGTGTATTTTACTCGGAGGGGATCCCTCTACAGGGGACTTGTGCATCCAGAAGACTACCAGTATATGAGAGAACTCCTCCAGCCCCTCCAGGTGCTCGTTTAGATCCTCGTCGATAACGATCTCGGAGACTACGTCATTCCATTCCCCCATACCCCTTTGCGGTTCAGTAATCTCGCTAATGACTTTTCCTATGGGTTTTAAAAGTATTTCCGTCATTGCTTTGTCCAATAATCCTTTCTAATTTTTCCAGCGACGAGAGTATAGAGTATTAAGAGACCGCTGAAAAAGAGATGCAGGATACTTCCTGCCGGGGGTCTGGGGGTGTCCCCCAGCTTATTAAGTCTCCCAAGTTTGGGGGATATAGGG
>JAAXQM010000063.1 GCA_012974295.1 Dehalococcoidales bacterium | reverse complement strand
GCAAGAATACCCTTCCTATGAGCCCTAATAAATCCTTTACATGAGGGATCTTTCCCAATTAACATGTCAACAACTGTGGCAAAGCTCATCATCTTGGCATCAAGTGGATCAAGGATGGCAGCATCGAGTCCTGCAGAGGCTGCCATTAAAAGAAAAGCTCGATTGACCATTCCCCTGCGTGGTAGTCCATAAGAGATGTTGCTCGCGCCCATTACCGTTTTAGCGGAAGGATAGCGCGACTTGATTTCCTGTATAGTCCTCAGGGTAATAAGCCCCTGGGTTGAATCTACAGCGATGGGTAGTACCAGGGGATCAAAAAATACCTGCTCTTCCCGCAAACCTATCCGGGTCAAATGAGTCATCACCACCTCGCAGGCATCCAGCCTCTCCTCTACAGTGCTGGGTATCCCTGATTCTCCCATTGCCAGAGCCACCAGCAACGCCTGATGCTCCACCGCCAGGCCTCCCACAACTTTTAGCCTCTCCGGCTCAGCATTGACCGAGTTTATCATCACCGTGTCACCCTGGTATTTGCGAAAGGCAGCCTCGATGACACCTGGAACATCACTATCTATAGCCAGCGGCTTATCTACAGCTGCCTGAACAACTTCAACAAGCCATTCCATAGTTGCCTCCTGATGATAACGGTCACCTAAAATAGCGCCAACGTTCACATCAATGAAGTCGGCTCCGGCAGCTGCCTGATTCTTAGCAAGGTTGGTAAGAAATTCGCTATCTTTGTTGGCAATGGCCTGCCCCACAGACTTATTGGATGCGTTGATCTTCTCTCCTATCACCAGCATAATTACACTCCGTAATATTCCACAATACCTGGTATCTCTGACAGTACCTGGCTTTTAATATGCGCAGGTAGCCCGTAGCCTTCTGTAGCCAGGAGCTCCTTTACTTTCTCCGCCGCGCTTTCCCAGATTTGTTTCCCTCCCTTGGCTTCCCAGTCCTCCCTGTTATCCCTGTCGCTAAGGGTAGGTTGATAGTGTTCACGCCGCATATAGTGCCTGGTATGTTTGGCAGTGACAAAATTGCCTCCTGGACCAACCTCCTTGATAAGATTGAAGGCTAGAGTGTCTTCGTTAACTACTATGCCTTCAACCGCCCTCATTACCATCCCCAGAATCTCATTATCCACAACATATTTCTCGTAGCAGGCAGTGAGAGCGAATTCCATCAGCCCGGCAGCGTCGTGGATGAAATTGGCTCCTGCCAGAGCACATAGCAAGTTAGTGATCGCAGATTCATAACCGCTCTGCGCATCGAGCACCTTTGAGTCGGTCATACCCCCGGTCGCGTAGAATGGGAGTTTGTAGAACTGGGCCATCTGGGCACCTGCTGCGTTGATAAGACCCATCTCGACTGATCCTGCCAGATAATTGAAATTGCTCAGGTCCGTGCTGGTAGCCACTGAACCAAATATAACGGGCGCACCCGGGTTGGCGAGCTGCGTCAGTATAACGCCCATCAAGGAATCAACTGTCTGCATTGTTACGTTACCAGCGAGGGTAACAGGTGAGGTAGCTCCGCATAGGGGCTCTGCAGGGCAGACAACAGGTACCCCACTTTTAGCAATGGCTATCATAAAATCGCCATATTTCTGATCTATCTTCAGGGGGCTTATAGTACAGGCTATCAAGGATATAATAGGACGCTGGCGAAGTTTTTCAGCAGAGCCAGCGATGATTTCCGCCATCCTTATCACTTGCTTAAGCCCATCGCTGGTGTAAAGTCCTCCCATCACATGTTTGCTTGTATTATCCAGGCCGGCGAAAAAGCGATTGACATCCACTTTCTCCGGTGACACATCATTGGGATAGGTTGGTAATAGGAATAGATGGATATTATCCAGCTGATCAACAAGCTTGGCGATGCGTTTCAGGTCATCCAGCGTGGCTAATGTCTTTTCTCCGGTCTCCTGCCGGTAGACATTTAAAGCGGTCCCCCCGGTTCCCGTGTATACGCGGTTCCCACCCAGGATAATGTCGTGCTTCTCATCACCACCGCAGAGCCTGACCTCGGAAGGCGCCATGTTTATGAGCTCCATGGCCTTATCCTGAGGCAGACGTACAAGGCGCTTTTCCTCATCTACCCACGCTCCTGCCGCCTGGAAAAGCCTAAGGCCAGTATCCGAGTGTACCTGAAAACCCACCTCCTCGATTATCCTCATCACAGTATGGTGAATCATAAGTATTGACTCTTCAGCAAGAGGTTTGAAGCTGCCACCTGGTAGCCCCCTTCGAATGATATCCTAGTGCCTCCTCCCCGGACAATTGCGTTTATTACAGGTTTTGCAGGGATTAAAACTATCCATACCGCTGTCACATAGTCCGATACCTATGATGCCCGATATCGACTTCTGTGGCGTCATCATAAACTCGTCGCTCAGAAAGACCCCCGACGAAACTCCATTCAATGCAGGGAAGACCATCTCCTGCTGGCTAATGTCCCAATCGCAGTAGCCGGGGCTAAAGCGGCGGCTTATACAAAGCCCGTTAGAATGAGCCTCGTCTCTTATCTTTTCCTGTAGTAAATCGGCCAGACTTTCAGCAACGCTTGATCCTATTGTGTCCAGTACATATGCCTCAACTATAAGGTTATCATCGGCCAGCTGGCCAACGGTTTCCTCCAAGCGGCTGCCGATAGTAAGTATAAAAACAGCGATCTTCTCACAACGTTCCAGCAGCCTTGCGATAGCCTCGCTCTCAAATACAACCGGGCCTTTAATAAATGATCGGGACCCCTCAACCCTCTCTATTTCTTTAATTAAATATGAGTATGATGGTTCAATAAGGTGTCCAGTTTTTTCTATGTATTCATCGAGCAGCGATGATATTCGAGCCGAAGGATCTACATCTGCTGTGTATCCTAAATACCGACATACGCTACTTCTATCGATGTCAATATCAACCCTGCTGCTTTCGGTTATCGTCTTATTCACATTTTTTCTCGTATTTAAGAAATATTGGTTTAGACGGAGTATGCCAATATTACCTGAGACAGCGCATGTTAAAAAGTAGGATAATCATAAAGGGGGCTGACGTATATTATCGAACGTAAAGGCAGGGGGTTTCATTCGGGGAAAATGGGAAATATTATTGAAAACTCAGCGGGGGTTTCATGCGAATTATTACTATCTAGAGAGGAAGATGGACGTCCCCTATTAACATACTCTGCTGTTACGTCACGTCACTATGCGTCACCCTCCAGAGATTCTGCGTGAATCTCCAAGTTTACGCTACTTTCCTGCTAGCAGTATAGCACACCCACGATTCAATTTCCAGCTTCACCGATGAGGGACAGCAGCATTGACGCAAGCCCGCAGTAATTGTAAGATAGCAGCACCTGTGTGGAAATAGCAGGAAGCCCCCCACCTAAGTTACAGATTATATTATAGATAGGGAAAATAATGATCGTTGTAGGAGAGAAGATTAACACGAGCCGAAAGAGCATCGAAGAAGCTGTGGAGAAACGTGATGCCGCGTTCATATTGAAAGTGGCGCGAGAGCAAGCTGAAGCCGGGGCTAACTACATTGACGTAAATGCTGGAACCTTTCTGGATCGTGAGGTCGATTGCCTGTGCTGGCTGGTGGAGACCGTGCAAAGTGAAGTAGATTTACCTTTATCCCTGGACAGCCCCAATCACCGTGCTCTTTCTGAAGCCATCAAATGCCACAAAGGCGAACCGATGATCAATTCCATTTCACTGGAGGAAGACCGATTTCAATCGCTTCTTCCAGTAGTCACATCACAACCTTGCAGTGTAGTTGCCCTTTGCATGGGAAAAACAGCTATGCCAGCTACTGTGGAGGAAAGGGTCGAGGTGGGTTCAGAACTCATCCAGAAACTAACCGATCACGGGATGCCGCTGGAGAAGATTTATGTAGACCCGCTCGTTCAGCCGGTATCTGTGGATACCGGTATGGGAATGGCAGCTCTCGGAGCTA
The DNA here is from genome assembly GCA_012974295.1 of Dehalococcoidales bacterium. Taxonomy (GTDB): domain Bacteria; phylum Chloroflexota; class Dehalococcoidia; order E44-bin15; family E44-bin15; genus JAAXQM01. The sequence goes on along the minus strand of JAAXQM010000063.1, from coordinate 11,866 downwards.
TCAATGGGATAATGAGAGAATTCCCCGGTGTAAACACCATTTGTGGTCTTTCCAATATCTCCTTCGGCCTTCCACTGCGGCACCTCATTAACCGCAATTTCTTATCCCTTGCCATATCCTACGGTCTGTCCGCAGCCATACTGGACCCAACTGACAAACAAATTATGGCAACCCTTCTTTCCATTGAGATGCTCCTTGGAAAAGATGAATACTGCGGGAGTTTCATCGATGCTTACCAAAGCGGACGTATCACCGGATGATACTCTTGCTTTTCAATTTACGCATAAATATTTTGAGGAGGATGTAAAATGAGCGAATTCAAGGCATTAATTGAAGCTGTAACCAAGGGAGACATCAGTAAAGCTGTGGCAGAGACACAGAAAGCCATAGACGCAGGCGGTTTTATTCAGGCCATTATTGATGAGGGCCTTATTGCTGCTATGGATGAGGTAGGTGACAACTTCTCAAAAGGGACCATTTTTGTGCCACAGATGTTACGCTCCGCTAAGACTATGCAAGAGTGTATGAAACTGCTGGAACCGCTGCTCAAGGAGGGCGACACCTCAAGTAAGGGAAAGGTGATAATTGGCACCGTCAAGGGCGACCTACACGACATCGGAAAGAACCTCGTTGCGATGATGATGGAAGGCGCAGGATTCACGGTTACAGATCTGGGAGTCGATGTTTCACCAGAAAAGTTTGTCCAAAAAGCGCAGGAAGTGGAACCAGACATTGTAGCCATATCGGCGCTGCTCTCCACAACAATGCCTGCAATGCCCCAAACCATCGAGGCTCTGCAGAAAGCTGGTATAAGAGATAAGGTCAAGGTGATTATTGGTGGAGCGCCAGTAACAGCAAAGTACGCTCAGGAAATCAAGGCAGACTCCTATGGAGCTGATGCCGGTTCTGCTGTCACCGAAGCTAAAAAATTAATGGGTATTTCCTAGGTGATTTCACCCAAGATGGAGTTAATTATGAAACAGATTGGTATACCAACGCTGCAACCCCGGCTTAAAGTACTTAACCGTGAACAGGCGTTGGCAATTCATACTGCGGCTTTGGAAATACTTGAGAAGATAGGATTCAAGATGGAGCATCCGCGAGCCCTGCAATTGCTGTCTGACGCTGGATGCAGGGTTTCAAATGGCGAACGGGTAAAGCTACCTTCTTATCTCGCTGAAAAGGCAATTAAATCTGCTCCCAAGCAGATCACTCTCTATGATCAGAGAGGAAATAAAGCGATGCCCCTTGTTAACGGTAATTCTTTCTACGGTACTGGATCGGACGCCACATTTACCCTGGATTTGGAAACGGGTCAGCGGCGACGATCTACGCTGAGAGACGTCGCGAACTTTGCCAGGTTGGTAGATGGACTGGACAACATAGCCTTTAATATGTCCATGGCTAACCCTGAAGATGCGCCTATTGAAAACATCTATGTGTTTGCTTTCGCTGAGATGGTCAAGAACACAAATAAGCCGATTGTATTCATAGCAGATAGCGGCAGAGACATGGCCAAGATCTATGAAATCGCCTGTGTGGTGGCAGGAAGCGAAGAAGAGCTCCAGGGGAAGCCATTCCTGCTTAGTTATTCTGAAGCTATTAGTCCTCTGCGTTTTCCTGAAAATGTAATGGAGAGACTCATCTTCTGTGCGGAAAAGAGGATACCAATTTGTTTTCCCTCGGGATCTAACGCTGGGGGAGGAGCTCCGGTAACTCTTGCTGGAGCTATGGCTTTAGGAATAGCTGAAAACCTGGTAGGGTTGGTAGTCCATCAGTTGGTTGGTGAGGGATCGCCTTTCCTGTTCGGCCCCAATGTCAGCGCTTTGGATATGAGGTCCGCAGTGGTTTCGTATGGCTGTCCTGAATGGAGTCTCACCCAGGCCGCCCTAGCTGATATGCGAGATGAAATCTATGGCCTGCCCATCTGGGCCTACGCCGGAGCTTCAGATGCGAAAGTTATGGATGCCCAGGCAGGATCCGAAGCAATGTTCTCTATCGTCACAGCGTTACTTTCACGCTCGAATTTAATCCACGACGTTGGCTTTTTAGAATACGGCAGTACGTCTTCGCTTGAGATGGTGACCATGGCTGACGAGCTGGTGGCCATGAGCCGATCCTTTGTCGAAGGTATCCCCGTCAATGACGAAACCCTGGCGTTGGAGGCGATAGAGAGAGTCGCCAATACCGATACAAACTCAATATTTCTCATGGATGATCACACCTTTGAGCATTTCATGCAGGCCCATTTCCTGCCCAAGCTTTTAGACCGCTCTCGCTACGACTCTTGGGAAGCTGCCGGATCTACCGATCTCTATACACGGTGCAATAGCGAAGCGAAAAGGATTCTTTCACAGAATCAAGTAGAGTGCAAACCCGATGACGTACTTAAAGGAATCGATAAGATCCTCCAAAGACTCTAGGAGCGAGATCGCAATGGGCACTACTCTACCATTCTTAAGATTACTTACATCCGAAGAGTTGAAACAGATCGACCAGACGGGGCGTCGGATACTGGAACGTATAGGAATAAGAATCCTTGATGGGGACGTTCTTAAAAGGCTGAAAGATGAAGGCGCACAGGTCGATTATGATGATCAAAGGGTACGCTTCGAAGGAGGCTGGCTTGATCAAGTTGTAAACCGTGCCCCGCCAAGCTTTGTTTTGTATTCCCGAGACGGTAAGAACGACCTGCATTTGGGAGAGGGCAATGTGTACTTCGGTAACGGGGGAAGAGTATTTCGCGTTCTAGACATGGCAACAGGGGGGTACCGTCTCACAAAACTGATGGATGTAGGCAACACTGCCTCTCTGGTGCACAACCTCGACAACCTTCGTTTTTACATAATCGCATGTCAGGCCCATGATATCAAACCTGTAAACTATCACTTGCTCGATTTCTATTACGCACTAAACCATACAACGAAACACGTGATGGGAGGATGTACCGATCTCCATGGTGCCGAACAAATGTGGAAACTAGCAAGCATTATTGCTGGAGGAGAGGATATATTCAGGGAGAAACCGTTCGTTTCAATTATCACCAACACAGTCAGCCCTCTCACAATAGAAGCCAACACTCTGGAGATTATTGATTTCTGTGCTAACCGTGGTATACCTGTCACATGTGCTCCTGCACCTATTGCAGGAGCGACTTCGCCCGCAACTTTAGCAGGTACGCTGTCACAACTGCATGCCGAAGCACTGGCAGGGGTAGCTCTCGCTCAGGTGCTAGCCCCCGGGGCGAAAGTACTCTACGGTGCTGTGCCCACCATTATGGATCTACGTAAAATGGACTTCACGCTTGGCTCGGTGGAAATGGCAATGATGAACGCCTCAGCAGTACAGCTAGCGAAACTGTATAACCTGCCCATATATGCCTCTGCCGGCGTTACCGAGGCTAAAAGGCCCGACATTCAGGCCGGGTTTGAAAAGACTGTCTCATGTTTGACTGTGGCCATGACTGGGGCTGACTATATTCATCTAGCGGCAGGAATGCTCGACTCAGCAAATTCTATTTCCTACGAACAATATGTAATAGATAATGAAATCATAGGAATGATCAACAGGGTTCTTTCGGGTATCAACGTGAACGAAGATACTATGGCTTTCGATGTGATAGAGCGCGTCGGACCCGGGGGGAACTTTATCACTGACGATCATACGATCGATCACATGACAGATGAGTTCTTCTATCCCAACTTGAGTGTACGAAGTAACTTCGATATTTGGGAAGAGAGAGGCAAGCAAAACATGCTGAGCCAGGCCTATACAAGGGTTCGAGAAATACTAGAGGATGGAACGGACGGGCTCTTGGATCATGATACTATAGCTGAGATAAAACGTGCTTTTCCAGGTAGTCGATTAATCTGGTAGCGAGATGACGACCAAGACAGCAAAGAGAACGCGAATTGTTGCTTGTGGGGTGTTCAAACCAGCTATTGAGCATCTTCGCTTGGCCAATAGGTATCCAAATCTGCGCTTTACCTATTTACCACCCGTACTTCACATAACGCCACAGAAGTTGGAGCAGCATCTGCTAAGGAGAATAACCGCTGCTCAAAGAAAAGATGAAAGAATCATATGCCTTTACGGAGAATGTATCCCCGACCTCAGCAATGTTTGCCAGTATCAGGGGGTAATGAAAGTACCTGGACATAGCTGTTATGAAATGCTACTAGGCAATGAGCGGTTTGAGCAATTCATAGATGAAACAGCCGGAACGTATTTTCTTGAAAAAGATTTGATCATTAATTTTAGGGAGTACTGCATTGAACCCCTGGAACTAGATGATGAGGAAATGCGGGATTGCTATTTTCAGCATTACCGGAAACTGCTTTATGTGAGGCAGCCAACTGATCCTGACCTCATATCACAAGCCCATGATCTAGCCGACTTCTTAGAACTCTCTCTCTCCGTAAGCGATGCAGATTACTCGCATCTAGAGAAATCGCTTATTAGACTGATTTAATACATGGTTTATATATAGAATACTGTATAAATCACTTCTTTCAGTATTTGGACTATAGGGAGCAGTAAACGTGGAGAATTCCGACATTAAAGAGCCTCAGGGCACAAAATTGGGGAAGAGGAAACTCCCATTAGGTTCGCCTCAGGTCAGAAAAACTAGGACGAGATATGTCTGGTTGAACGTTTTACCTGATGACCTATGGTTAAAGGTTCGTGAGGGGGAAACGATCTCTGAGGCAATACATGATGAAAATATAGAACTGGGTGGTGACTGTGGGGGATTGGGCAAGTGTGGAAAATGTAGGGTTAAAGTCCTCTCCTCGGTGGGACCCCCAACAGTAGTGGAGGAGGAGCTCCTTAGCGAAGACGAGCTGCAGCAAGGGATCCGCCTCGCTTGCCGAACCATAGTTGATAAGGATTTGGTGATCCATAGAGATGAAGCGGACTTCGAAACAGAATATTTCCAGATTCTCAAAACCGGACATCGTCCACTTGTACACCCCGATCCGCTCGTAACGAAGCGGTTAGTAACCTTGCCTCTCGACTTTCAAGAGGATTCGCTTTCCAGTGAATGGCTTTCCGACCTGGACAGAATCAAACTGGTGATGCTTCCTGAATACAAAGACCTCATAGCACCGCTTAACTGTCTGCGCTCATTACCCCGGATGCTAAAGGAAACCTCGTTCAGCGGAGCAGCCGTGCTTCATCAAAACTTCATGCTGGCGTGGCAGAAGCAGGAGGAATTGGGTTGCTATTATGGATTGGTCTTCGATCTCGGGACATGTACATTAGTTGGCAAGCTCATCAATTTATTAGACGGCAGCGAAACTGCTGTCGTCTCATGCCTTAACAGCCAAATGAGATATGGCTCAAATGTGATCAGTCGTCTTCAGTATGTAAAGGAGCATCCGCATGGCCTGGAGAGTTTCCATGATCTCATGATGAAGGATATTAACAGAATAACCAAACGCCTGTTTAAAGCGGCCAATATTGGGCCAGAGGACATCTTCATTGCTGTGGCCGCGGGCAACACCACAATGCAGCACCTTCTGCTATCAATCGACCCTTCAGGGATTGCCGAAGCTCCTTTCTCGCCCGTTTTAACTGACGGTCTGGTTGTGAGAGCTAGGGAGGTGGATCTACTATTGCATCCTGAGGCCCTGTTATATGTTATGCCTACCAAATCAGGCTATGTAGGTGGAGACTTGATCAGCGTGATCCTTGCATCGGGTGCCGCAGAGCAAGACGATGATATTATATTGGGGTTAGATCTCGGCACCAACGGCGAGATCTTTCTAGGCAATCGCAAGAGATTGGTGACGTGCTCAGCCGCGGCTGGTCCTGCTTTGGAAGGCGCTGCAATTTCCAACGGTATGATTGCCAAGGCTGGTGCAATCGAAGATGTTTACATCGAAGACGGGGAGTTGCGCTATCAGATCATTGGAAATATTAAACCTAAAGGGCTGTGCGGTAGCGGACTAGTGGATCTGGTTGCAGCGCTTCTACACTCCGGTAATATAAGCTACCAGGGACTTATTCAGCGAAGTCGGAAAAGCGGGCCAAATGTTCAGAACGAAAAAATAGTAAAACATGCGGGGACTTATAATTTCCTCGTCGCTACCTCCGAGGAAAGCTACAATCAAAGACCAATCTATCTCACGCAAAAAGACGTCCGGGAATTACAATTGGCAAAGGGAGCCGTCGCGGCCGGTATAAGCATGCTGATGGAAGAGATGGGCATAAGGACTGATGACATTGCCCATGTATATCTCGCAGGTGCTCTGGGGAATTATGTTGATGTTATGAGCGCAATGCGAATTGGCCTTATACCGGACTTTGATCCAGGGATTGTCTCATCATTGGGTAATGCTGCCAGCACCGGTGCATCAATGGTACTCCTATCCAAGAACTATTGGCAGATGGCCAATAACCTCTCCGATTTTATCGAGCACATTGAACTATCTTCGCGCCTCGACTTCAATCAGTACTTTGTAGAGCATATAGACTTCCCTAAAGCGAATTTGTGGTAGGCGAAAAATCTAGGAATTTCTTTGGCTCTTTGGCTGTCAAGTAATGTAGCTACGGATTACAAAGTAACGGCCTCCCCGTTACTATATATTCCTCCAATCCGCCCGAACAATTCTTTTGGATTTGGATATAGAAACTATTAAGCTATTAACAATCTTAGGGCAGTGCTGGATAATCTTATGTGGGGGCTTAGGCATATGCGTGGTGTACCCCAGAGAGAATGGTTCAAATTCCCCATCTATACTTGTGCTTGTGATTTTAGAAAAAAAGTCTCGCCTTCTTTTAAAAACTACCGATTGACATCCCAATCGTCATCAAGAAACTCGTAAGAGGATTTGAGGACTATGACACCATGATCAGAAGGCATTGAATCTTTATTTTATACGTAACGTGGTGTTATAAATGCGCTTTCGACTCACTGCCTTGTTAAACTCAACCAGCCACTAAAATTTTTTACCGACATTCATTCTGCAACATTGCCTCATCCTCTATTGATTGACTGTGAGGCAAATAATAGGGGGTTCTCTCTGGACGACATTATTCAGGCAGGTTGTCGGATTATAGATTTCACACTGGACTTATGTATTTATAGCGACAACCTGCTTTTCGGACAGGTTGTCACCAAAAGAGAAAACCCACCTGATAAGGTGGGTTATAAAGCTATTGGAGCGGGAGACGGGATTCGAACCCGCGACAACCTGCTTGGAAGGAAGAACTTGCGTTAAGCCCCTTTTTCCCCCGATTTTTATACGTAGAATCTTCAGAAAACCGCCTCTATTTTTAATAAGGCAGGGTGTCGGTTTTTTCTGGCCTCCTACTACTTGCTTGCCTGATCATACCATACTTTCCTGTCAAGCAATGGTTTTTATAAAGGTAATCTATTAACTTCTAAGCAGTGGGCCGCTGGTTAGAATCCAGCCAGGGACGTCAGCTATAAAATTGAGGGGATCCGAGGGTGATCTCCTTTTATTTTTCACCAAGTTAGTGGGTCGCGGTTAACAAACTCCTTTTAACGAGTTAGTGACTCACCCTTCAGGCTTTCGACCACGATAATTATTTCATTGATGGCATTTTCTGCAATATCTGTGATGTGGGTGTGATGTCTGTGTGATTCTTTCTTCCATAGATGTCCACCCTCTACAGTAATCCTCGTGTGCTGAGTAGCACCTCAATGTATTTCCAGTCTAACATATAACCTGGATCCGTTTTTGGGGAGCAGGTCACTAGGTGTCCGTTAATTCCCTAGGCCAATCTGTCCCACTGTCGTTGACTACATACACTTTATGAACCTGCCTTCCGTAAAAAGAAGTCAGGCCTGAGGGGATCCCATCTGCCTACCAACCTATCAAACGCAGGGTGTGGCAATGTCTTTTTAAACATTCGGTAGTAATACAGCTCTTCCACAGAAGAAAGGTATGGGTTGCCATCTGCTTTGTTGAATTCAGCCAGTTCTTTTTCGGATATTTGCTTTTCAGCCTGTGAACGCATGATATAAGCAACGCCTGAACCTTGAGCGAAGAAGCGTTTCGTCTGGTAAATGATATGCTCGGGCAAACAACCCTCGAATGCCTGTCGCAGAACCCGTTTCCCTGCTTGCTCCGCGCCGTGTATCTTGTGTTCCAGAGGAATCTTCATGCAGAAATCCATTACCTTGGTGTCAAGGAAAGGAGTACGGCTTTCCATAGAATTTGCCGCATTTAGTCTATCCAGCCTCTGTAACGCCGTGTTATGGGCAACACTGATGAGCTGATCGACTATACTGGCAACTTCCTCCTGGTTCTTGCCCTGTTTAAACTGGCCATCGTATCCTGCAAAGAATTCATCTGCTCCCTCTCCGGTGAGAACGCACTTGGTATGTGGGCTGACAAATCGTCCTGCCAGGAAATTGGCAATGGCACCATGCACACAGCTCTCCTCGTACATCTCCTGATGATGTATGGCCAGAGGAAGTATCTCGTTTATCTCCTTCTCGCCGAACATTAAGATATGATGCTTGATGCCTAGATAGGCAGTCACATCCTTAGCCAGCGGGAGGTCTTGTCCCTCCTCCATACTCACTGTAAAGCATTCGATATCTGGCTTTATCTCATGGGCCATGTAGGTGATTAGGCTACTATCTAAACCGCCGCTGAGGAGAATTCCCCCCACGGCATTATCTTTCATGCGTTTCTCTGTTGCCTCTGTCATAAGTTGACGGATTACTTTCTTGGCCTGCTCATAGTTTTCGAACTCAGGGGTATCTACAGCTTCGCATGTATATCTCTGGAACCCCAGCTCCCGGGAATAGACATAGCCAGGCGGAAATTCTTTGACATCGTCAGCGATATCCACCAGACTCTTTGCTTCCGATGCAAAACACAAGCTCCCATTGCCGCTATGCCCGTAGTAAAGAGGTTTTACTCCCGCCCAATCACGGGCCAGTATCATCTTCCCGTTGTCTGATATGGCACAGGCAAAATCACCATCTATCTTCTTGGCAAACTGCGTCCCATACTTATCATAAAGGGCCAGCACGGCCTCGGCATCAGTCTTATTCCCCTTCTCCTGATTGTACACACGACCATCAAGGACAACTGCTTTCTTATCGTTAGATGCGTGGTGTGAGCCATCCTTACAGTCCGCTCCCATATTCAATTCATTACAGCCTACGAACACCTCGCCATCGCGGTTAGTCCAGGTCTCGTGCGGACCCCGATACTTGATCCTCTCGAGCATAAGGTCCAGTTCACCACTTTCAGTTCCTTGAATTCCAGCAATTCCTGCCATAATGAATCTCCTTACTTCAATTATTTTGAAATCGTTATGTTCGAACTATGCCCGTGATTTCTGGAAACCGTCCAGAACGCGAACAGCCTCGAATCCATCAACGCAGTACGCATCTGCACCGATTTCCTCGGCATATTCATTGGATACCGCTGCCCCCCCGATAAGTACTTTCACTTGTTCTCTGAGGCCATTCTTCTTCAACGCTTCAACGATTTCACCCATGGCCACCATCGTGGTAGTCAACAGGGCAGAGAGCCCCAAATAGCCCGGCTTCTCCTCCCTGACATACTCCACTATCTTTTCAGTAGGTATGTCGGTGCCGAGATCTACGACCTCGTAGCCTGCCCCTTTGAGTAAAATAGAGACGATATTCTTCCCAATATCGTGAATATCCCCTTTTACCGTTACAATAGCGAATTTCCCTTTTGTTTCGACATTCGAGCTTTCAAGGTGTGGTTTTAGTACATCCATGGCTGCTCCAACCGCTTGGGCAGAGGCCAGCATGTCTGGAATGTAGTATTCTTTCGTGGAGAATTTCTCTCCAACAACCTGCATACCGGCGGTCAGACCCTGGGTAATAATATCTTCCAACGGAATGTTTTTCTCCAGCGCCGCCTGAGTCAACTCCAGCACACCGGGTGTTCCGGCCATATCTTCTTCTATTCCCTCATCATCCTGATTTTGCCTTCCCTGTATAACGTTCTCTTTGAGAGCTGCAATAATGTCTTCGCTCATCACTGTCTCCTTTCCTCATAGACGTTCAGCCTCGGTAGAAGGCCCGGTATATTTTGGAATATCTTCTTAGCTATAGCCTCGTCTATGTGCTCCACGGGCTTTGCCAGAAATTCTTGCATCCTGTTATAGGCCATCTCGAACACAGTATCCCTATCACCATCCCCTTCAAAGGGATAAGGCACTGAAAGTTCACCACTGCGCATTATGCGGCGAATGTAATTTATATAGAGTTTCTGTGGCGTTTCCACAACTTCTCTGGTCTGTTTGAGTGTCTCTGCAATATTTAGCTCATCGATCTGCGGCGGTTTGAGAAAAAACTTGATCATCTGGAAATGGGCGTCATCTATGACAGCCTGTAGTAAACAGAAAACCGAATTGCAGTCCAGCAAACCGTAAGCGCAGTGCAGGTACTGGGGTCCACTCAAGGTGACCAATATTTGTGAGAACAGTCTTTCTATCGATGATTGTATACCGGGTGTCTTCGTGTCGCACACACCCGCAGTTGAATAGTTCGGCAGCTTATAGAACCGAGCCATCTGAACACAATCGATGTTGTACTGGCTCGTTTCTACGGACCCATAGGAGTCACCAAGCGTGTCAAGACGTGCTCTCACCGGAACGCTGCCATAGAGAACCGGCGTTCCAGGATTGACTAACTGGCCCAAGGTTATGCCTGCCAGAACTTCCGCATTTATCTGAGCCATAATGCCGGCTTCCTTCATGGGGGCAGTTGTCCCGGCCTGAGGGGACGAAGAAACAACTATGGGCAGTCCTCTCCTGCAAATCTCGATAAATGTATCAGTTGTATCATCAACAAACTGCAATGGACTTTTAACCAGACAGGTAATGAAAGAGATGATAGGGTTTTCTCTCAGTTCTTCATCGCCTCCAACTATCAGCTTTGCCATATTAATCACGTTATCCAGTTGCTTCAGGCTAGTGAGCCCTGACATAACATGCTTGGTGGTATTATTCAGGGAGGCGAAGAATTTGTTGACGTCTTTATTATCCTCTGTTATATCCTTGTCCTGTATGTTTACTGTGCGGATGTATCCATCCAGGGTTTCCAGATGCTCACAGACATGTGCTGACATGCAGAGGTCGGCAACCGTGCCGCGTCTGGCATGAAACTCAGGCACCCGTATCTCGGTACTGGGATCCGATTTCTTGATATAAGATGGGAAATCGACATCCAGCCAGATATTGGTCTCAGAGCCAGAGATGAAGTATACCCGTGGCTCTTCTCCGCTCATAATAAGAATATTGTCTGGATTTCTGGCACCTAGCTTTACGGTTTTGGGGGCGGTGTCAAGTGCATCGATAACAAGCTTCTCGGGTATTTTTACCAGCCAGGCTGAACGGTCGCTGGGGGAAACCGACGTAACCTCCGCACCGCTGCTGTGAAATATGTCGGCGGCCTGCTTATTAAAACACATCATGCCAGGATCCCTTAAGATCTCCAATGCAGCCTGGTGGATCTGCAATACCTGTTCTTTGCTTATCCTTTCATAAGGATTGCGTACTAGAATTCCTTCTCTGGGCACACTACTCCTCCTGTTGGACTCTCGTTATCTGTGTTAAGAAGATTGATGAAATAGTCTCAATCAACCCCCTAATCCCCCCAATCTTGGGGGGCTTTATTAAAGCTGGGGGACACCCCCAGACCCCCGGCAGGAAGTATCCTGCACCTCCTTTTCAGCAGTCTCTCAAGACATCGAGAGCTAGTCTGCAAGAATATCTTTCCTATGAGCCCTAATAAATCCTTTGCATGAGGGATCTTTCCCAATTAACATATCAGCAACTGTGACAAAGCTCATCATCTTGTTATCAAGTGGATCAAGGATAGCAGCATCGAGTCCTGCAGAGA
>JAAXQM010000098.1 GCA_012974295.1 Dehalococcoidales bacterium | reverse complement strand
GGGCTCGAGCTGGCGCTTGCCTGTGACCTGAGAATCGCTGCCGAGACCGCTACCTTGAGCGTTCCCGAGGTTAAGTGGAACCTGATCCCCGGGTGGGGGGGTACCCAGAGGCTACCGCGGATGATACCAATGGCCAAGGCTGCGGAAATGTTGCTCACTGGCGATCGAATTGACGCCAACGAAGCCTATCGCTTAGGGATTGTCAATAAAGTAGTTCCCGCAGCGGAGCTCATGGACGCGGCAGAGGCAATGGCTAACAAGATTGCGAAGAATGGCCCCCTCGCCGTGAGAGCAGCCAAGGAGGCTATGATCAGGGGCACCAGCATGACCCTTGACGAAGGCATGCAGCTGGAATTGGATCTTGTGGAATCACTACTGGATACCGAGGATGCCAAAGAGGGCCCCAAGGCCTTTGCCGAAAAGCGCAAGCCGGAGTTCAAGGGAAGATAACTTTTTCAGTCCGTGTTTACCATTTAGACATCATATCTTCCCAGAAAGCATAGATACCTTTCCCCTGCCGTCCACCGGTATATCCTGCCCTTACCATCATACGAATAAGGGGGTGCAGGTGTCCTTTCTCCGGTCCCATCTCCCGTAAGGCGTCTGCCTCCGAAACAGCATAGGTGCCCCATGCACCGCTGAAATCTCCCAGCTCCAGGGGGCCCATAGGAAAGTTAAATCCCAACTTCATTGTCTTATCGATATCCTCGGGTGAGGCGACCCGCTCCCAGACCATTTGTATAGCCTCCATCCTCAGCGCCCGATAGACCCTATTGCCTATAAAACCATAGCTAAAGTCCTTGCATACCACATACTCCTTGCCCAGCTTCTGGACAAGAGCGCAACTAACTTCCATCGTCTCATCGGATGTCAACGTCCCCCTAACAATTTCAACCAGCTTCATCACTCCCACCGGGTTAAAGAAATGTATGCCCAACACCTTGTCAGGCCGATTGGTGGTACTGGCTATCTCTGTAATATTCATTTGCGAGGTATTCGAGGCAAGAATCGATTCCGCAGGGGCACTTTCATCGAGTTTCTGGTAAACCTCCTTCTTAATAGCCAGGTTCTCGGCAACGGACTCTATCACGCAATCCGCATTCTTTACCGCATCGGAAATGTTGGTTGTCCCCTTGATTCTACCCACTATCTCGTCCATCTGCGCCTGTGACATTTTATCTTTATCGACAAAGAACTTCTTCATTCTCTGTTCGATCGCGTCAAGTCCTCTTTTCACCGTCTCATCTTTGCGCGACCACAGCATAACATCATAACCTCCCACATTTGAAAGGAGCTCCGCTATCTGTGAGCCCATTGTCCCCCCACCGATAACCGTCACATTTTTAATATCCTCTAACTTCAAGAGTGTCCCTCCTTATGTTTTTTTAACATCTCAACATCCCGGCATTTTTCAATGCCCAGAGCATTAATCACAGGGATTAATTATAGCTCGTTATACCCAAGCCCGCAACACATAGCTAGAAACCCAAATCCGTGAGTTCAGATTCAAAGGGCCGCCTGATGGGTGCTGATCCAAGTGAATCAGTATAGCTCTCCATTCGACTGTTTTAGGATGTAATCATACCTCTAAGGGGTCATCATCCGGCTTGACCGGATGATCCAGGTAAGTGGAAGGAGGTGCAGGATACTTCCTGCCTGAGGTCTGGGGGTGTCCAACAGCTTTAAAAGTCCCCCAAGCTTGTGGGATTAGGGAGTTGATAGAGACTATTTCAGCAGTCTGAAAAAATCTGAAACAGAAGCCTCGCCATCGATCAAGATATATTCCGCACTGTAGATATTAGCTAAATTCATCGCTCCGACACGATTATTTCTATAGCCACCTTATCCTCACTATTCTGGTTTGCCCGCTTCTTGCCGAACCAGCCGGCGAATCCTCTGGTGAATCTGAAGCGGTTCCTCTAGATCACTTACCCCCTCAAGCCAGTGAAATATTGGTTCCTCTCCTTTTCCTTTGCCACCCTGGCCCGTGACAGCTTGCTCTACCGCCATTCGGCCTCCTTTCTCCCATGCATCAAGGAGGATCTTCAAATCACTGATATTTGTAGAGGCAAGGCCGACTGTAGCATAGGGGAGAGAGTACTCGTTGGCATTGAAAGCGATGGCTAGTCCCCCAGCACGATCTACCGTCTCAAGCATCCTTGCGTCTGTGATGCTGTCGCCAACAACGACTACCTGTTCAGGGAATTGGCGATGAGTCCGGGCAAATCTGCGTAGAGCCGCCGCCTTCCTCCTTCCCCCCATCGGCTTAACCTCGCGATGAGCAAAGCCAAAGCTGGTTCGGGGCAGTTCCTCCCGGAAGAAGCGGTCGAGACATCTTTTTATTACCTCGTCATCCCCATCCTTCAACGCCAGGATTTCTCGCTCGATATCTAACACAATTGTGCGATCTTCTTCTCGCACCAGGCTATGGTATCTGTCAATGGGAAACCGGGTGCAGGCGAGGTTCTCCGGGGCAATGCCCACCCGCTGCATTATGCGATTTGCATATTGTTCATAGCTCGTACTGATGCAGTAGACCTGCCAGTGGTTCAGACTCATAATAAGTTCACGTGCCCCGGCAACGATTGCTGCCCTCTCCGCAAGTCCCCTTATATCCTCCTCCGTGACACCATGATGAATTAGAAAGGGAATAATGAGGGCCAGCTTATCTCCTGGATCATAGTCATCCCTGCCCTCTAGAGCAAGGAGATCATCGTAGCGGCTGATCACCTCCAAAACCTGGTCTCCATCGGGGAAGAGCTTCATCAGTTCATATACATTATCCTGAATAGATAAGGGTCCTTCCATATCAAAGAAGATGAGATTCATGTGGTAAGTATCCCTTTCACCCTTTGGTCTATTTCGCAACTGAGGTTGTATCCATCAATAGACTGTCCATTATTGCGCCACTCCTCACCATTGCTTTCCTTAAATCGGCAAGACAATAGGCAGATGAACGGTATCTGATAGCTATGGACAAGTTCGAAAAAGGCGCCGTTTTCTGCCATCTCTTCAGGCTCCCTATTGCTGAATATGAAGGTAAATCTCCCCTTCCTTTATGCTACGCCAAACGGCGCGAAAATGATAACGCGCTGCCTCATCCCGTCCTGTTGAGAACCACCCGATGCGATATCTGCCCTTTGATGGCTTATTCATTGAAGTATAGCCAATAGTGAATTTGGTCTTGAACTCGTAGTCTAGCGATCTTTTAGCGCCTTCCCCAGCTTGGCCCATGTACTCCCCATATGAGCCCAGGGGTTGGACCTCCGCCCTTTAACCTTTCCCTCCGCCAGAGATGTAAGGAACTGGTCCTTATCGCTGAACTGTGGCATCTCTACATAGGCGGTGCCAATATGGCCGGGCATATGAGCATCGCTGCCAGCGCTGACGAGAAGCCGATGAGCTTGGGCAAACCGCTCCGCCATAATTACGTAGCGGTTCAATAGAAGGCGCGAGTTGAGGACTTCGATTATGTCAATAAATGGCAGTAGCTCCTCCAGGGTTTGACGATGAATTGTGGAGCGCCGCAACCGATCGAAAGGGTGGGGAACGCACACCAGACCACCCTGCTTCTTAATCATGCGGGCTGTCTCCGCGGCAGGGAGCCCCCTGGGGATTTCCTCCTCCAAGAAGTATCCAATGATCTCTCCAGTGCTGGTTTCTATCTCATTTCCCACAATCACCGGGAATGGGGCGATCCTCTTCATCTCCACGGCACCGGTTATGGTATTGTGGTCGGTTACAGCAATACAGTTGATCCCAACATCGAGGCAGCGAGCGATAGTCTGCTCCAGCGACGTGTTACAGTCACCAGAATAAATGGTGTGAACATGAAGGTCTGCTCTTATCAAGGTGATTCATCCTTGCTTTCTAGCTCCTGCTCCGAGAAATTCTGGATCTGGCTAATCTTAAGCTCAGCCGAATTCAACCGCTCATTGCATATCTTGGCAAGCCTTATTCCTTCCTCGAATAGGGCGATACCCTCCTCCAACCTAAGCCCTCCGCCCTCCAGTGATCGTGAAATCTGCTCCAGTCTATTCAGGGCGTCTTCGAAGGAAAGCTGTTCATCCATGCCTGGAGTCCTTTCTTGGATCCCGTAACCTTGCTGCTAAATTGGCCATCGCTCACCGTGACCTCGATAGCGTCCCCACGGTGAACCTGATCGATGTTAAAAATAACATCACCGGTAGCGGAATGCTGCACCAGAGCATATCCGCGCCCTAGGGTAGCGAGCGGACTCAGCGAGCTAAGCGTCAGCTCTCGACCGCGGAGCTTTTCCTGGCTTATTGTGAGGGAGTTTCCGATAAACATTGTAATAGCCCTGGTGTATTCATCGATGCGCTGGCGAGATCGATCGAACTCCCTTGAAAGGGCTGTCACCAGCACCCCGCTGTAGGATTGGATACGGGCTTCCAGATCATCGCGATGAGGCACGGCAAGCTCTGCCGCTGCCGATGGTGTAGGTGCGCGCTTGTCAGCGACGAAATCGGCGAT
>JAAXQM010000239.1 GCA_012974295.1 Dehalococcoidales bacterium | reverse complement strand
CTACTACCCTTTGACCCTTGCTCTCTGGAGACAGTGCGCAAAACGCCACGTCGCATAAATCGTCTCCTTTGAATCTGGTGGGTGAAGGAGAAGATTACCTTTCCAAATCTATTGTCCCGCCTTATCGCCTTGCAGACCTTCCAATAGTGCCGGCGGAAATCCTCAGCGGATATACCATCGAAGATGGCTGTCACCGCAGCAGCCTTGGCAGTACGGTATGCTGCTCCAATTCCATCCTTATTCAACCTGGTCACCCCGCTGTCCCCAATAAACACTATCCTGTCGGCGAAAGGCTGGATAGCACCCTGGGTATTCATCCTGGGGGAACAGTGGCAAAAGTCCTCGGGCATGCGCCAGTCGGCAGGCAGGCACTCCCGTACCTCGGGAGTATCCATAAGTGACTGCACTAGATGCTGATCGATATCCCGGCCCATGAGGCACATGGTAGCGAAATCACCCTTGGGTATCAGACAAGCAAAATCGAGGCGAGGTAGCTTGGGGAGAAAGAGATGTATAGAGCTGCCCAGATACCTCTGCATCATCTCTTCGCCCAGGTATAGCTCACATATATAGGTTTTCGTAGTTTGAGGAGGTTTGTAGCCGAATCCCAGCCCCTCCAACAGCTTCAGAGCACCGGTATTCACTCCCATCGCTACCACTAGTAGGTCATAGTCCTGAGGCGATCCATCCTTGGTCTTGACCTGTGGCCGCCCATCATTCCATCCGATATCATCTACCCGCCCCGGAATTAGGTTCGAACCCTTTTCAACAGCCAGCTCTAACAGATAGCCATCAAAGCTGCGCCACTTTGTCTCTTTTGTCCCCTTTGGGCCAGCCCCCCGGTGTACCGCTGCGATCCTCATCTCATGCAGTGGGGTCTCGATGCGGACGTTGCCCGCATCCATATGGAGAACGTACGCATCAATGCCCCTTTCTACTACAGTTGGGGGCAGGTTGATTCCCTCCGTGGCCAGGGTTTGCACCAGAGACTCGGAAACAATCCCGCCGCACATGTTGCAGCCGGTGGGGCCAGGTACAGAGAAGTCCCGCGACTCATAGATATCTAGCTGGATATCTGTGCCAACCCTTTGTGCCATATCCAGAAGGAAATAGCTGAAAAAGGAGCCTGCCGGGCCGCCGCCAATCACCCCTATGCGGGAGCCATCGTCCAGCGCCAGTCTCGAAGCATCGTTCATTCAGCGTTTGTTACCTTTATACCCTTACAACGCCTCTTGCGCCCTGTGCAACCAGTAGCACATGCGAGCCCTTGGAACTAAGACACAATCCTGTACTACAATGACTCCAAGGCCTCTTTTGCCTGCTGCAGGAAAACTTCAGCCTCGCACTGTTCAAATAATTGTATGGCGGTAGTGATGCATTCCCTGGCCTTGTCCTTTTCACCCTTTGCCCCGTGTAAAAAACCCAAATCTAGATAAGCCATACCCAGAAGGCTTTTAGCTCCTATCTCTTGTGCTATTTCAATTGTTTTATTAAGGTTAACTGCTGCTTTCTGTTTGGCAAACGGTACGTTTTTTACGAGGAATCCAATATTCTTTAGAGCGACAGAGAAACTAACCTTTGCAGATCCCTCTACTAGCTGAAGATAGAGTTTCCCCATAGCATAGTGGGAAAGGGCAAGAAACCATTTCCTGCCATTCTCCACGAATTCACGTTGTGCGTCTTCTACCATTCTCAGGCCCTGGTTCATTTGGCCTTTGGCGATAAAGATAATACCAAGAAATGCCTGAGCAGGTGTTCCGACCCACTCTATACCAAAGTCTCTGCTAAATGCTTCAACCTCTTTAAAAGTCTCCTCAGCTTCCAGTAACTGGCCATTGATGAAATAACTAAGACCGAGATACATTCTGGCAGTTTGGCAATAGATAGGATCGGCCCTGACCTGTATCGCTCGCTTCAAGCTTTCGATGGTTGATGGGAAGTCGCCGGATGAAAAATGACCGCCTCCCACAATTGAATGACCTGTCACTAGGCTGCGAATATTAGCGTGATTCTGGCCATATTCCAGAAGAGCCTTCCCTGCTTCAAAGCACTTTTTTGACTCTCCCTTATAACAATATGCAAGACCCAAACCACAGAGTGATTTAAAGTATATATACTGATCCGACTCAAGAGACCTGTATATCTCCTGAGCCCTTTCTCCAAAGGCAATGGCCTCATCCAGAAGATCTGATTCCAAGCAGGTCCATGTAAGCCAGGTGCAAGCATAGCCGATTACCTGCTCATCTTCTATCTCCTCGCCAATCTCAAGGGCCTTGCACAAATACTCATAGGAGTCCTTGGCTTTACCCCTGGCCCACATGGCAAAACCGAGCCACCCGTAGAACATCCCGAGCCTGGCCTTGTCATCAAGAGATTCGGCAAGGTCTTTATAGGCGTTAAACAGATCAATCATATCCCGGAAAGCTGCACGGTAATAGAAGACAAAAGCCCACTTAATGATAATATCTATGAGAAGGCCTTCTTCTTCCTTAGTTTTATCTGGCTTGTTCACTAAAATGTCGAAGGCTTCCTTGAAATATTGGTGGGATTCTTCTAGAGCATATCTATTAAGGCTCTTCTCACCTGACTTCACCAAATAATCGATAGCCTTATCTGAAGACTGTCCCTGTTTGAAATGAAAAGCCAGGGTTTCATAGAACTCCGATAGTCTCTCCCGAGGTAATTGCTCAATCACAAGAGCTACCCTCTCATGGATCTCCCGCCTCTCCTTTTTAAGAAGACCGTTGTACGCCACCTCTTGAGTCAAAGCATGCTTGAAAATATAATCCAGCTCCGGCTGAAAGGACCTTGTTCTGATCAGGTCGATCCGCTCCAAACCGTTGAGACAGCGATCAAGACACTCTTTGAGTCCTGTGATCGCCCTGAGAATCTCGTAAGGGAAAGCCCTACCAATAACCGAGGCTTCCTGTAGAATTCGTTTCATATCTGTTTCCAGATGGTCAAGCCTGGCAGAAATAACTCCATTCACAGTTGGCGGTATATCTGACTCACTGATTTGCCTGGTTAGCTTCCAGCTGCCGTTGTCACGGCTTAGCGTCTGCGATTCGATCAGGGAGTTGATAACCTCCTCCAGGTAGAAGGGATTGCCCTCGACCTTCTGTTGGATGAACTTCTCTAGATCGGGGGGGATAGCCCCAGTCTTCAGTAGAGACTGCAGCATGTCCTGCGATTCCGAAGTAGAGAGGTCCTGGAGCCTAATCTCCTGATACAATTTGCCTAGAGCGCTGATCTGATGACTGGTGAATAAGCCGAAAGGAGGCCGGTATATACAGAGGAAGATGGCGGGATACTTGAGATCGGACAGGATATAACGGATAAGTTCCACAGAGGATGGATCAGCCCAGTGGATATCCTCCAGGCAGATAACTGCTGGAGCCCTCTGGGCCAAGGCCGCAACGATTGCTTGTACTCCATCGTGCAGACGGGTCTTCCAGAACTGGGGGCTTACGCTTTCTATCTCCGGATAGCTGAGAGACCAGAGGCTCCCAATATAAGGGGCAACATCCTCTTTCTTCCCAAGCAATTGCTCGATTCCTGATTCAACCTTCTCCGTGACCTTCTGAGGGGGATCACCTTCTTCAACTTGCCAGGCCCGGTTCAGAAGGTCGATCAACATGAAATAAGGGGTGTTCTGGGAATAGGCGTAGGCGTGGCCCTCCCTCCATTGAATCTCCTGGAGGTCGAGGGTTGCTCTGAACTCCTCAACAAGGCGGCTTTTCCCAGTGCCCGCATCGCCACAGATTGCGAAAACGGTGCTCTCGCCTGCACGAAGGCGTTGCACGCCCTCTTCCAGTTGGGATAGCTCCACATTCCTTCCGATAAGGTCAGACCTGAAGCCGGATGGACGGTGAGTTGTAACTGGACTCTCCTTTGCCGATTGCACCCGGTATACCTGGACAGGTTCTACCTTTCCCCTAACCTGGGTAAGCCCGAAATCTTCAAAACTGAAATGACCCTCGCTCTGGCAGTAGGTATCGGGGCTAACCAGTATTTCACCGGGCTTGGCCAAGCTTGTTAGCCGTGAGGCTAGATTGATGGTGTCGCCTGATACTCCGTGAGTTCCTTTTTCCTGGTCAACCTCTCCGGTAACCACGAGGCCGGTGCTGATACCGCTATGCATTGATAACGGTTGCCCAACCCTGTCTTGAAGCTGGGGGCTAATGGCTTCGACCAGATCGTGTATTTCCTGGGCAGCACGGATGGCTCGTACCGGGTCATCTTCATGCGACTTTGGCGTACCGAAAAGAGCCATGACTGCATCGCCAATAAACTTGTCTATGCAACCCTCGTACCTATTTACTACCTGGGCGATCTCACCAAAGATACGATCCATGATGCCCTTTACCTCTTCTGGATCCAGCCGCTCTGACATTGCTGTGTATCCGCAGAGATCAGAGAAAAGGATAGTGACATGTTTTCGCTCACCCTGACGTTCTAGCTCTAACGTTTCACCCTTTGTTTTCTGTTCGATGGAG
>JAAXQM010000050.1 GCA_012974295.1 Dehalococcoidales bacterium | reverse complement strand
TGGTCCATGATTCGCTGGGCCTCCCACCCACAGCTACTATCTTCGACATCTCAAATGCCTGTCTTGGTTTCACCAACGGCATTATAACCCTGGCAAATATGATAGAACTGGGCCAGGTAAAAGCAGGTATTGTGGTGGGCACAGAGGGCGGGAAGCGACTCATTGACAAAACGATCAATGACCTGTTGGAAGACCAAAACATCACCAGGGACAAGCTAAAAGTATCGTTCGCCTCCTTAACCCTGGGGTCCGGGTCAGTGGCAGCAGTACTGACTCACTCTTCCCTGTCGAAATCCGACCATAAACTCCTGGGGGGAGCGGTACGCACCGCTTCACAACATAACGACCTTTGCCGCATAGAAGCGGATACTTATTTCTTCGACCCGGAGAGCTACCCCAATATGAGGACGGACTATGCGGGAATTCTGAATAATGGCACGGCATTGGCGGCCGAAACATGGAAGGCTTTCCAGCATGAGCTGGGATGGAACGGCACAGATGTAGATAAGGTCTTCTGTCATCAGGTTAGCACCATCCATCGAGAGGTGTTGTTTCAAGCCCTGGAGCTGGATAAGGCCAAGGGCTTTTCCACCGTGGAATACCTGGGAAATATAGCTTCGTGCTCCCTCCCCATTTCGCTGGCTATAGGAATTGAGGAGGGTCATGTTAATACTGGAGATAAGGTTGTGCTCATGGCTGGCGGTAGTGGCCTATGCGGTGTCATGCTGGGCGTGGAATGGTAGCTCGAGATAAACTAGGATCGGACAGTTACTAAGATGAATGATAATACGAGAATTGTAATAACCGGGATCGGCCTAACCGCACCAAATGGAAACAATCTTTCAGAATTTCGCAAGAACTTGCTTGCCGGTAAATCCGGAATAGGGAAAATAGAGACCCACTACATGGGGGAAGTCATAGCCGGTGTATGCGATTTTGACCCATTGATTTATCAGAAGAAAAAGGCATTGCGTCGTGGGACGCGAGCGGGGTCTATTGCTACCTACTGCTCTCATGAAGCAATCGCTGATGCGAAATTGAACCTTGACTCCGTTGATAAATCGAGAATCGGTATCTATATTGGCATTACCGAGCACGGTAATGTGGAAACAGAAAATGAGATTTATAACATAAAGCAATATGACTACAATGTAGATTTTTGGTCCCACCACCATAACCCGAGAACGGTGGCCAACAGCCCAGCCGGCGAAGTCACCATGAATATGGGGGTAACCGGCCCGCACTATACACTGGGAGCCGCTTGCGCCGCCGGCAACATTGGACTCATACAAGGTTTACAGATGTTGCTACTGGGTGAAGTGGATTTGGCACTGGCCGGTGGTGTCTCTGAGACCCCTGGGACATTCGGTGTTTTTGCCGCTTTTAAAAATGAGGGCGCATTAGCAAACCATCCCGACCCTCAAAAAGCATCCCGTCCTTTTGACAGGGATCGAAACGGTATCGTTGTTTCCGAAGGCGGCTGTATCTGCGTCCTGGAAAGACTGAGCGATGCACTTGCTAGAAGTGCCAGGATCTACGGTGAGATCGTGGGCTATGCGATCAACTCAGATGCATTTGATTTCATCCTTCCAAATGCGGAAAGGCAGGTTGAGTGTATCAACCTTGCCCTAAAAAAAGCCGGTATATCAGCGAGCGATATCGATATTATCAGCACCCACGCAACTGCAACCCCTGAGGGTGATAAGGCCGAATGTCAGGCAATCAAAAAAGTCCTGGGGAACAATTCGAATTCGTATATTAACAATACTAAGAGTTTTATTGGGCATACGATGGGCGCTTCCGGGGCTTTGGAATTAGTAGGAAACCTACCATCCTTTGAAGACCATATCGTGCACCAGACGATTAATATCGATAATCTAGACCCTGAGTGTGCCCTGAAGAACCTTGTAATCAACGAACCCAAAAAGGTCGATAAGGTCGATTATATCTTAAATAACTCCTTCGGAATGTTGGGCATCAACTCTGTGGTTATTGTCAAAAGATTTAAAGGATAGTATTATTGAAGTAGCGCTTCACTAGAAAAGTAAGGAAAGGGATTCATGAAAGCAGAAGAGATTAGAACCATGATCATAGAGGTTATCCATGAAATTGTACCGGATGAAGACCTGAGCAATCTAAAGGGTGATATCCGTATACGAGACCAAATCGAAATGGACTCGATGGATTTCCTTGACGTCGTCATGGAGTTACGAAAACGATATAGTATCGTTGTACCGGAAGACGACTATATGGAATTATCTACATTGGATAGCTCTGTTGCCTACTTAGAGCCACGCATGAAAGATATTTAACATATAGGCGTTGTAGCATTTGATGTATATACTTCTGCGTCATTGCATCGGAGAATCGACGGTTCACCCAGATCTCTCCCCTTACTAAACAGGGGAGATTCCTCTGTATATCCTTACGACGAGTTACGATATTCTCTTCGCAGTCACTGGAAGGGCCACTCTACGCGGGAAAGTGTTTGGGAACAGTTATCGTGATATGGTTACTCATGGATACACTGGCTAATTGAGTCTGTGGGAAAATAGATATTCGAACAGTAAAGGGTGGTTAATTTGAAGCTGTTGACAAGTTCGAGGAAAAGTGCGATAGTATGGCTCCGCGCAAATTATGTAAGTAAACCGGGAATAGTATCTCTCATTTCTGGAGAGCGATAAGATGAACCGTAGAGCATTTGACGCCCGGTTTGCTCCGGGCATAGTAGTGAGTACGTAGAGGATTCATATAAATGCGGTACAAGAATGTCCACATTGAGGCTTTCGGGTACGAGATCCCTGAGACAATGGTCACGTCACAGAGCCTTGAGGAGAGAGTAGCCCCTGTATACGAGAAGCTGAATCTCTCTTACGGACGCTTCGAATTGATGACCGGAATTCGCGAGCGGCGATTCTGGGACGATGAGACAACACCCAGCCAGGCCAGCACAAAGGCGGCAGAAAAGGCCATCACCAAGTCCGGAATCGAGAAGGCGGACATCGAGTGTCTTCTTCATACCTCCGTATGTCGCGATTTCCTGGAACCGGCGACGGCTACCCTGGTCCATGATTCGCTGGGCCTCCCACCCACAGCTACTATCTTCGACATCTCAAATGCCTGCCTGGGTTTCACCAACGGCATTATAACCCTGGCAAATATGATAGAACTGGGCCAGGTAAAAGCGGGCATTGTCGTTGGCACAGAGGGCGGGAAGCGACTTATTGACAAAACGATCAATGACCTGTTGAAAGACCAAAACATCACCAGGGACAAGCTAAAAGTATCGTTCGCCTCTCTAACCCTGGGGTCCGGGTCAGTGGCAGCAGTACTGACTCACTCTTCCCTATCGAAATCCGGCCATAAGCTCCTGGGGGGAGCGGTACGCACCGCTTCACAACACAACGGCCTTTGCCGCATAGACGCTGATACTTATTTCTTCGACCCGGAGAGCTACCCCAATATGAGTACGGACTATACTAAACTTCTCAAGAATGGCGTTGCATTGGCGGCCGAAACATGGAAGGCATTTAAACAGGAGATGGAATGGACAGATCTCGACGCAAACTGGTTTTTTACGCATCAGGTCAGCACTGTCCATCAAGATACTTTGTTAAATGCCCTGGAGCTGGATAAAGCCAAGGGCTTTTCCACCGTGGAATACCTGGGGAACGTAGCTTCGTGTTCCCTCCCCCTTTCACTGGCCCTAGGAGTTGAGGAAGGTCACGTTATTCCCGGCGATAAAGTTGTTATGATGGCAACCGGCAGCGGTTTGTGCGTTATCATGCTGGCTGTAAAATGGTAGCTCGAGACGGACAAGGATCAGACAGTTACAAAGATGAATGATGACGCGAGAATTGTAATAACCGGAATTGGCCTATCGGCACCAAATGGAAACAATCTTTCGGAATTTCGCGAGAACTTACTTGCCGGTAAATCCGGAATAGGGAAAATAGAGACCCACTACATGGGCGAAGTTATAGCCGGGGCGTGTGACTTTGACCCATCGAAGTATCAGAGTAAGAAAGAACTGCGTCGCGGAACGCGAGCAGGTTCTTTTGCCGTTTACTGCTCTCATGAAGCAATCGCCGATGCGAAATTGGACCTTGACTCCATTGATAAATCGAGAATTGGCGTCTATGTTGGGATTACCGAGCACGGTAACGTGCAAACCGAGAACGAAATCTATAACCTCAAGCAGTTCGACTACAATCTAGATATCTGGTCCCACCACCAAAATCCAAAAACTGTAGCCAATGAGCCAGCCGGCGAAATCACCCTGAATATGGGGATTACCGGCCCACACTACACACTTGGTGGCGCCTGCGCCGCCGGCAGTATCGGGCTCATACACGGTGTACAGATGTTGCTGCTGGGTGAAGTGGATTTGGCCCTGGCCGGTGGCGTTTCAGAGGTTATTCATGGCTTTGGAATATTTCTCAGCTTTAAAAATGAACACGCATTGGCGAGCCACCCTGACCCCACGAAGGCATGCCGCCCCTTCGATAGGGACCGAAACGGGGTTGTTGTTTCCGAAGGCGGCTGTATGTGCGTTCTGGAGAAATTGAGTGACGCACTGGAAAGAGGCGCCACGATTTATGGCGAGATCGTCGGATACGCTATCAACTCAGATGCCTATGATTACGTTCTTCCGAACCCGCCAATGCAAACTGAGTGCATGAACCTTGCTCTCAAGAAAGCCGGTATATCAGCGAGTGACATCGATATCATTAACACTCACGCGACTGGAACCCCTGAAGGTGACAAGGCGGAGTGTAAGGCAATCACAGAAGTCCTGAAGGGCAACTCACATGCATGTATAAACAATACCAAGAGTTACATAGGCCATACGATGGGCGCAGCTGGTGCCCTGGAGCTGGTGGGCAATATACCCTCCTTTGAAGATCATATCGTTCACCAGACTATCAATGTGGATAATCTAGACCCCGAATGTGCTTTTAAAAATATTATAATGAATAAGCCAAAGAAGGTCGATAAGGTTGACTATATCCTGAATAACTCTTTCGGAATGTTGGGCCTCAATTCTGTTCTTATCGTTAAAAGATTTGTGCAATAGTATTGGAGCAATCGCTTAGCTGGAACCATAAAGGGAAGGTATCTGGCAAATAGGTACTAGCGAAACGGAGTGCATCAGCTCACCTCATTTCACCAGCTAACCGACTGTTCACATCGCTTCCTCCCCTTGCCAAGTTGAGGAGAAATCTCTATATCGAGCCTTGCTATGAATTACGATGTTCTCATTATCGGCGCTGGGATGTCCGGCCTCGCTGCTGGCATCAGATTGGCCTATTACGATAAGAAGGTTTGCATCCTGGAAAAGCATCATCGCGTCGGGGGGTTAAATTCCTTCTACAGCAGGGATGGACATAAATTCGATGTTGGTCTTCACGCAATGACCAATTATGTGCCCCAGGGAACCAAATCAACACCGCTGCCCAAGCTGCTGCGACAGCTCAAGCTAAAAGCCGAGGATTTTGCACTCTGTCAACAACGGATATCAGCGATTAAATTCGCGGAGAAAACTATCAGATTCAATAACGACCTGGACTTTTTTATCCAGGAGGTAGCCGACAATTTTCCAGCACAAGCCGATAACTTTCGTAAGCTGCTCATAACGATTTCTGAATATGACGCACTGGCCCTGGATGCAGAACCGATCCCGGCTCGCGAGGTCATAGGCTCGATTATTTCCGACCCACTACTCATTGATATGCTCCTTTGCCCTCTCATGTACTATGGCAATGCCAAGGAGAATGACATGGAGTTCGGGCAGTTTGTTATCATGTTTAGTAGTATCTTCTGCGAAGGTTTTGCCCGGCCCCAATCCGGGGTCCGACAGATCCTCGATGTGCTGGTAAAAAAATATAGGGATAATGGTGGTGAATTAAGACTCAAGTGCGGTGTAAAGAGCATTCAAGTTGATAACGGCAGAGCTATGTCGATATTACTCGATAACGGTGAAATGCTGACTGCAGATAAGATAATATCATCGGCCGGTTATGTTGAAACTATGAGGCTTCTATCCGACCACGACCCTGCCAGAGTCAATCATGACGTGGGACAACTCTCATTCGTAGAGTTTATCATGATCCTCGATAAAGAACCTTCCAAAATGGGTTATGATACTACAATCACCTTTTTTAATAATTCGGACAGATTCCATTATAGGAAACCAGACGATTTGGTTGATATCTCAAGCGGTGTCATATGCTGCCCCAACAATTTTCACTTCGAAAGCCCGTTGCCGGAAGCTATGCTCAGGGTAACCAACATGGCTAATTTTGATCACTGGAACAAATTAGGGCAAGAGGAGTATAAGGCACAAAAGGCTGCCTGGCTTGAAACTTCGCTCAAAGAGGTGGTAAAATTCGTGCCAGACTTTCGTGAATCAATCGTTTACACGGATATTTTCACTCCCAAGACGATTCACAGGTTCACGGGTCACTTAAACGGCGCAGTTTATGGGACTCCGAATAAGATTAAGACAGGGAGCACGCATCTGGACAACCTGTTTATTTGCGGCACAGACCAGGGGTTCTTGGGAATCATCGGAGCAATGCTCAGCGGTATCTCCATGGCAAATCTTCATGTATTGCAGAAGGGATAAGAAAGGGGAAGGGGACTGATGAGTGACCGGTTGAAAGGTGCAAAGCCAGAATACGATGCCGTCGTGATTGGCAGCGGATTGGCGGGGCTGACCTGTGCTAATATGCTTGCCAGAGACGGTCATTCGGTTTTACTGCTGGAGCAGCATCATCAGCTTGGTGGATTGGCTGCCTGGTTCAAGAGGAAGGGGGGGCACATCTTCGATGTCTCGCTGCATGGATTCCCGGTTGGCATGATTAAGACCTGTCGTAAGTACTGGTCGCCTGAAATCGCTGACATGATCGTCCAACTCAAGGAAATCAGGTTTGATAACCCTCAATTTTCATTCACAACAACCTTCGATAGGGAGGATTTTACTCGCATCCTGCAGGAGCAGTTCAAAATACCCCTGGAAAATATCGAGGGCTTCTTCAATACAGCCAGAGATATGAATTACTATGATGACCAGAGCATGACAATCAGAGAACTCTTTGAAAAGTTCTTCCCTGGCCGCGACGATGTTATGCGCATGCTCATGGAACCCATCACCTATGCCAACGGATCGACCCTGGATGACCCGGCGATAAGTTATGGAATAGTGTTTTCTAACTTCATGAGCAAAGGTGTTTATACTGTTCAAGGCGGGACTGACCAGTTCATCGGTAAGATGCAGGATGAACTGATAAATAATGGCGTTGATATCCGAACCAAGTCCCCGGTGGAAAAAATCGTCATCGACGATCATAAAGTATCGGGAGTAATCGTCAGTGGGAAAAAGGTCAAGTGTCGGGCTGTGGTTTCCAACGGTAATTTAAAATCAACCGTTCATAAACTAGTCGGTGACGAACACTTTTCCGGAAGCTTCATCGAAGAAGCCAGGAAGGTTCGTCTCAACAACAGTAGTTGCCAGGTATACATTGGTATCAAGAAGGGTGAAAGGATCGACCACATAGGAGATCTGCTCTTTACATCAGTAGCAGAAAAATTCGATTCCAAAGAGCTTTGCAGCAGGAATATAACCAGCCGGACTTTCTCTATCTATTATCCGGAAACCCGCCCCGGCTCTGATATGTACTCAATCGTTTCTTCTACCAATGCAAACTACGAAGACTGGGCAAGCCTGTCGGAGGAACAATACCGCACATCTAAAGCGGAATTAATCGAATCGACGCTCGATGCTCTGAATAAATATATTCCTGGAGTCCGGGGGAAGATCGACTATGTTGAAGCTGCTACCCCAAAAACATTTCAGCGGTATACTCTCCATGAATGTGGTGCTTCTTTCGGCACCAAATTTGAGGGATTGAAGATCAGCATGGGGCTTCCCGCAGAGATACCCGGACTTTTTCATACCGGGTCGGTGGGGATTATTATGTCCGGCTGGTTAGGCGCGGCTAACTACGGGGTGATTACCTCAAACGACGTTGACAAGTATCTACGGTCCTGATTAAATGCTACAGGAGGTAACAGATGTACGATTTCAAGGGACAGACCGCTATCGTAACCGGAGGAACAAGGGGGATAGGCAGAAGCATTGTCGAGGGTTTCCTGAGGGCTGGTGCCCGGGTTATTATCGCCTCGAACGAAGCTGCTACGGAGCAATTCAAGCAAGACAACAGTGAGTTCGCTGCAGATATTGATATCCAAATGTGTGACGTAGCTAAATATGAAGAAGTTGAGAAGTTCTTTAACTACGTAGACACGAAATATGAAGGTTTCGAGATACTGGTAAATAATGCAGGTATTCGGAAAGATGCTGTCCTGGCCATGATGAAGGAATCGGATTGGCACGATGTGCTAGATGTCAATCTCAGCGGGGTCTTTTACATGTGCAAGTTTGCGGTCATGAGCCTGATGCGCAAACGATATGGACGGATTATCAGTATAACCTCTCCTTCCGGTAAGTACGGCTTTGAAGGTCAGGCAAACTATGCCGCATCAAAGGCTGGCCTCGTTGCATTGACCAGATCGTTGTCCAAGGAAGTCGCCCGCCGCGGTATTACAGCCAACTGCGTCTCACCAGGGTTTATCGCAACCGAGCTGATTCAAGACCTTCCCCAAGAATTACGCGATACCTACGTAAACCAGGTCCCTTTGAAGAGATTTGGAAAGCCCGAGGAGGTCGCTGCCTGCGTTCTTTTCCTGGCTTCTAAAGAGGCATCATATGTCAGCGGTTCTACACTAGAGGTAACAGGAGGCCTATAGAATGGAAGATGTTTTAAATGCGATACCTCACCGTCCACCGTTTTTGTTCGTCGATAAGGTCGTAGAGTTAACTGACACGAAAATAAGGACAACTAAAGAGATAAGCCCTGAAGAGCCATTTTTCAAAGGGCATTACCCTGGAAATCCGATTATGCCCGGGGTGCTGATCTGCGAGTCCATCTTTCAAACCGGGGCGATTCTGCTTTCCCATATTATTGGTGCTGCTGGTGATGGTACACCTGTACTGACCCGTATAAACAATGCGAAGTTCAAGAACTTAGTCAGACCTGGAGACTTACTGGAACTACAAGCCGAACTGGTAGAAACAGTAAGCAATGCTTATTTCTTAAAGGGCAGCGCATCATCCGCAGGAAAAACAGCAGTCACGGTTGAATTTGCTGTTAGCCTAGTCAAAGCACAAATCTAAATTCAGTGGCAAAGGAAATCATATGGACTTCTTAGACATTGAAGGCAAAACATTCCTGGTTTTCGGGGTAGCTAACAAGAAGAGCGTCGCCTTTTTCGTTAGCCAGATTCTCTCTGAGGCGGGTGCAAATGTCATCCATTCAGTTCAGTCTGCGGCACACAAGGAAAGCATCTCCAAACTTTTCCCCGATGCAGACATTTACATATGTGATGTCGAACAGGATAACGAGATCGCAAAACTGGCTGAAACAGTCTCCAAAAAATATCCCAAGATTCACGGCATCGTTCACTCCATTGCTTTTGCCAACTACGAAGCGGGACTCAAGCCATTTCACGAAACAAGGAAGAAGGACTTCCTGCAATCTGTTGAAATATCCTGTTTCTCGCTGATCAGTATTGCAAATGCATTTAAAGATCTCCTGGATGAAAAGGCCTCTGTAGTTACCATATCTATCTCAGCGACAACAATAGCAGCCGAGCCCTATGGCTGGATGGCACCTGTGAAAGCGGCTCTGGACTCTACCCTGTGCTTTCTGGCCAAATCCTTCAGTTCTTTCTCTCAAGTCAGGTTCAACTCAGTTAAGGCCGGTTTATTGAAAACCTCTTCATCCGCGGGGATACCGGGATATTTAGACTATTACCTTTTCGCCGAACAACTAAGTCTGCGTAAAAAATCTATCGAGACCAAAGAAGTCGCCAATGCGGTAGCATTCCTTTTAAGCGATAGATCCAGCGGCATAAATGCCCAGGGCATCGTCGTGGACTGCGGAATGTCGACCAACTACTTCGACAAAGGGCTTATCGATAAGGCGATTAGGGATTGAGCAGACGAATTACACTGTTTCCCGTAATCCTGCCAGTTGCCAAAGCCGGAAATAGGCTATCAGGATCGGAAAAGGTTGCCAGGTTAAGCAGAATCTCCAGGGAGGCGCTAAAGTTGAGCGCTGTAAAATGGGGCGTGACACTTGGAGAGCTGCAAAAAGACGAAAACGACGTTCCCTGCCCGTTCGATGGCCACTACTGGTCCCTCACCCATAAATCGAAGTACGTCGCGGCTGTTCTCAGCAGGGATAGGATCGGGATCGATATCGAGGAAATAAAGCCCCGATCCAAATCTATCTTTAGCCTCGTAGCGAGCGACGAGGAATGGGAGCGAGCTCAAGACAGGTCCTTGGATACCTTCTTCCGCTATTGGACAGCAAAAGAGGCAGTCCTGAAAGCCACAGGTGTCGGCATCGGTGGGCTAAAGGCCTGTCGGGTAGTATCGGTTCCCGATAAGCATCATATTGTCCTGGACTACCGAGATCACACATTTCGAATCGAACAATTGTATCATAAGAATCACATCGTCTCCGTCCTCAAAGAGGACAACGAAATTGAATGGATAATTGAGGAAAATCTCAGTTACGACTGAATGATGGACGCAGCTCATGGCTGAACCGGAGACAAAGCAGATACCCAAAATTGCTTATGTCTTTCCCGGACAGGGCTCACAGGCAGTCGGGATGGGCTACGACCTCTACCAGCGTTCACCCCAGGCAAGACAGGTCTTCGAGGAGGCCGATCAGACGCTCCAGTTTTCACTATCGCGACTTTGCTTTGAGGGACCTCTAGAGGAACTACGCGAAACCATAAATGCCCAGCCAGCGATACTGACAGTCAGTATCGCCTACTTGAGAGCCATTTCAGAATTCAACGGTACAATAAAGGCTTCCGTTGTCGCCGGGCACAGCGCCGGCGAGTACACCGCACTGGTGGCAGCGAATGTGCTTGCATTTGCCGATGCGGTTCGCCTTGTCAGGGAAAGAGGTCGCTTGATGCAGGACGCAGGCAGGAGCAGATCGGGGGGCATGGCCGCGATCATAGGTCTCGATGAGCCGTCCGTGGAGAAGATATGCATGGAGAGCGGTGCTCAGATCGCCAACATTAACTGCACAGGGCAGATCGTAGTCAGTGGAACAAAAGAGGCGATAGCACATTCTATAGAACTGGCCCAGGCCAATGGCGCCATCGGCGCAGTGCCGCTTGAAGTCAGCGGAGCTTTTCATTCCGCCCTGATGCAGCCTACAGTTGAAGGCATGGCCCACGCCATCTCACAGGTCGATTTTCACCAGCCCGAAGTTCCCATCGTAGCCAATAGCACGGCCAAGCCGGTAACCAGCATCGATGAGGTCAAAGAGGAGCTCCTGCAGCAGCTATGTCACTGTGTCCAGTGGCAGCCCTCGGTGGAGTACATGGCAGAAGCCGGGGTCTCCACCTTCATAGAGATCGGCCCCGGGATTGTACTCTCCAAGCTGATCAAGAGGATCGCTAAGGACGCACAGGTTCTCAATATGAGCGACCTGGAATCTATCAAAGCGATAGGCTCCTGAAGCGCTCATTACAGATCATCTCCACAAAGAAGCTTAGCACAGTTCTTCATATTACTAAGAATTGGCCCAACTCGTTTAATAGAAGTCCGCTTGACCAGATATCAATCCGCACAATAGCCATAGTACGCTGCTACATTCAGGAGACGATGACAATACTTTTTATAGTAATATGAATTGAATTCGGATAAATAAAAAAGCTCCCCGACGAGGATTCGAACCTCGAACCTAGCGGTTAACAGCCGCTCGCTCTACCGTTGAGCTATCGGGGAATTTACTTTCCGTTGCCTATTAACTGTAAAAAGTCCAAAAAGGCTTAAGTCTATTTAGTAACTCTCTTTTTAACTACAGTAATACCCTCATTAAAGCCCGAAAAAGCTGCCGAGCCAGGATTCGAACCTGGGCTAAGGGATTCAAAGTCCCCCGTGCTACCGCTACACAACTCGGCAATTTCCAGCCTGTGGCGTCCCGGATCCTTTACCGCAACGCGCGAAAAGTGCCGAAGGTCGGGATCGAACCGACAAGGGGGTCGCCCCCCAACGGTTTTTGAGACCGTCGCGTCTACCTATTCCGCCACTTCGGCTTTTCGTCTTCTAGCTCCCTAATGATCTATAAGCTGTTAATAAATGCCTCAGCGTCGAAGTCTGGACGCGCCATTTATTAAATCCGAGTCGGCCGTCCCGTGCTCAGTGTAGAATAGCATATCGTCAGCTTCTCGGTCAAGAAAGTTCACTCGTCCAGTACATTGGCGATTGCATCACAATAAACGCATTATAGCTAGGTGGGTTGTGCCTATGGTTTTACCCGTGCGGGTGTGAAATAGTTACAAAATTGCATCGTGAGGTTGTGTTGGTAGGAGATAAGTAGGGATAGACAGAAACATCCATCCTTTGAAGTTACTCACTATCGGCTCTACTATTCCTTATATCTAAGCAGCCAGAAGAGGTATCAATGTGTTAGCCAGCTTCCCATTATTCCTAATCACTTATTTTTTCCAGTTGTTCAATACCTCCTGGGCACTATTGTAACCGGGTATAAACGTTACTCCGTGACCAGGATGGCAAGCTGAGCCACAGAGATATAGATTCTCGACTGGAGTCTTATATCTTGACCACCCTATAACAGGTCTAAAGTCAAGCATCTGTTCAGGATGGATAAGACCATGCGTGAAATCTCCATTGGTACAGCCAAACATACTTTCGTAATGATACGGTGCTAAAACTGCCTTGTCTATAATTGCATCCTTGAAGTTCGGGGCGTATTTGTTCATTTTTTCTATCACCTTGTCCGCCATCTCGTCCTTTAGGTGTCCATGCTGTTCTCTCGGGGCTGTACAAGGGAAATAGTATGAAAAGATGGTTGCTACGTGATTTCCGGGTGGAGCCAAGCTGTCATCGAACACGCTTGGTATCTGGATGCCGATGGTAGGGTCTTCGGGTATCCTGCCCCACTTGCAGGCATCCCAGCATTGTTCCAAGTGTTCCGGGCTATGAAAAATGCCCATTCCGCCTCTCAGGCCACTTTCATTAGCGTAGGCCAGATCTCCTGTGAATTCAGGAAGCTCCTTCAGGGCAAGGAGAATCTGTAGATAGGGGGACCGGTGGTCAATCTCCTTAACCATGCCAATGAAATCAGAGGGCAAGTTGTCCTCCCCAACCAGCCCTAAGAATGTAGCGTTCGTATCGAGGTTTGACAGAACCACTTTTGCTGATATCTTTTCGCCCTTTGCCAGCTCAACTCCGACGGCCTTTCCGTTTTCTACGAGAATTCTTTTAACCGGGGTGCTAAGCCTTACCTCACCGCCTTTTTCCGTAAACTGTCTACAAAGCCCCTCCGGCAGCATGCCTAAACCGCCCTTTATACGTCGCATTAGCGGCTCCCCACCAGGAGCCGCGAGACTGTAAGCCAAGCATAAGGCGCTTCCTGGAGTGTATGGGCCTCTATATGTGGACTGTATGGCCATGAAGGCTAGAAAAGATTTTATTAGAATATGCTTGTTGGGATCAGGAAAGAACTCATTAATTACATCCATGGCGCTACCGAAAAAGCACTTCCTCAACACGTTCTTTACCTGGATCGTAGGTGCTGCCTCGATTATAGCGCCCATTGATCTAGGTGGACTGAGTGGATTGAAACGATCCGCTGCCTCAGCAGCGGTGTTGCAAAATCCATACACACCAGCAATACCCAGCAAAGCATCTTCCCCATGGTCCTTCTGAATATGTTCCATCATCTTCATTGGATCACTATAAAAGATAACCGGACTTTCACCTGGTACGCCAGTACTACTTGTCATGGTTGGTGTATCGAGAACCTCGAGCCCGTAATTTTCCAGATCGAGGTCTTTTACAACCTTGTCGCTAAGAGGGAAGAGCATCGATGCCGCAATATCATGCTTGAAACCCTTGAAATGCTCTACCGTGGCTGCCATCCCACCAACGTATTTATTTTTTTCAAGACATAGTACCTGTAAGCCCTCTTTAACGAGAACAGTGGCGGCTGCCAAACCATTATGACCTGACCCTATAATAATTACATCATAATCAGCCATTTCTTAACTCCTTCCTTAGAACTGAAATTCGTTACATGGTACATATGGTATTGTATTGCCATAAGCAATGAATATAGCTAGGAAAATCAGTTATCAGTTTCCTATCCTGAATGCCCTGGAACGTTTGTGAATTGAGAATACTCTTTATCTTTTTGCCTGTCAATGCCCAAGGTATACAGGCATAGGAACAGGCTATCAGTCTCGAGGATGCGTATTACCCCACTAATAGATGCACAGATGGGGGTTCATGTGGCAAAAGACTACAGCGTAAGGTTGTAGTGATCAGATAGCTTAGTGATACAGAACCGGTAGCGCTTTATTGCTGTCTTTGTATAGCACAGAGGGCTAAAGTAATCTCAAAATGGGAGGTGGGTAGGGATGCAACGTTGAGACTGCTTCACTCCACACGCAAAAACAATTATTAGTGAAAGCACATTATGTCAACAGGTAGTCATCCTGGCCCGCCTGAGCCACACTAATCCTCAGCCCTGTACACCTTGCATAGTTGTCCTCTGAAAACAAAGTTGCCGCTTACAGGGTCACAGATGTCCGGATCATCATCCAGTACAGCGTTGATATTTGATCGCCACAGGCTATCAAGAGAAGGA
The DNA here is from genome assembly GCA_012974295.1 of Dehalococcoidales bacterium. Classification (GTDB taxonomy): domain Bacteria; phylum Chloroflexota; class Dehalococcoidia; order E44-bin15; family E44-bin15; genus JAAXQM01. The sequence continues at coordinate 1,237 of JAAXQM010000050.1, read as the reverse complement.
TCTTCAGGAATCCACCAACCATGTTCGGCCTGAACAACAGAAGGGTCGAGCCCTCTAAAATACTTACATTTGAACTTAGCTCTTCCTATCGAAGTCTCAATCCACATCCAATCATGATCCGTTATACCTAGCTGACTACCCAGTTCCGGGTTAATCTGTGCTACGGGTTCAGGAGAGCGCTTGCGAATAGACTCAAGCTGGCGATCCTGGGAATGATAATAGCGTCGGTTTCTGCCCCCTGATAGCAGGGTCAGGGGAAACTCTTCTGCCAGTCCCGGGTCGCTGACCGGGCTCCGTGGCGGTTCCGTGTAGCCGGGTAACGGATCATACCCCAGCTCCTTAAGCACTGTGGAATAGAGCTCGAACTTCCCTGTCGGTGTACCGAAACCCATCTCTTCATATTTCCTCTGTCGAAGGGGCGGGTTATCATAGCCTTTGTTATTAATAAATTCCCTGAAAGTAACGCCCAGTGGAGCAAGGCGATAATCATAGGCCTCTTCCAGGGTCTTCCACGGCCAGAATTCCCCCTGCCCTAACCTCATCCCGAGCTCGCGCCATAAATAGTATTCCGGCTTTCGCTCATACAGCGGGTCGACTGCGGTTTCACCTGCCTGAAGGTGAAGGAAGTAGTCGCCGCCATGTATTATTGGTTTCTCGAAACCGCAGGCAGCAGGAAGTACATAATCAGCGATGCGGCAGGTGGGAGTCATAAAGACATCCATAGCCACATGAAGCTCCAGCTTCATTAACGCTTCATAGATCAGCTTCGCGTTGGGAAAAGTGAGCAGTGGATTCTTGGCTACCGTAATCATCGCTTTAACGGGATAGGGTTTTCCGTCGATCATGGCGCGAAAGACGGAAGGAGCGTGAGCGTAGCCGGAAATCCAGTAGCTTGAAAGGGGTTGCTCCCTAGTCTTTTCTACAATCTCCTTGAGGTTATCAAAGACAGGCCAGGAGTACAGTTTAAACCTGTCCCCCCCTATCATCTTGTTCTTCTGCTCATCGCTCATTTTATCGAGGAGTTCGACATCAGCCACCAGCTTGACGCCGGGAGGGGGCTCCAGTAAGGCATCGCCAGCTAGTACGTCTCTGTTGCCCGTTATCGCCGCCAGGATGTATCTGCTGTGCAGTGCTTGAGTCGCGTTGGCCTGCTCCTCCAGTCCATTAACGTGGAAGATTAAGCCCGGTTTGGTAGTGGCATACATGCGGGCCGCTTCCCTTATCTTATCGGCAGGTA
>JAAXQM010000277.1 GCA_012974295.1 Dehalococcoidales bacterium | reverse complement strand
CGATAACATTACGCGATTCTTGGGCTAAAATCGAGAAACAGAGCTAAAATTGCACTAATGCCCTGTTATATCGTTCAAGTAAGAATGTTGAAAGAGTCTTGATCAACCCCCTATATCCCCCAATCTTGGGGGACTTTAAAAAATTTGGGACACCCCCAGACCCCCGGTAGGAAGTTCCCTGCACCTCTTTTACAGCAGCCTACAAGTCGGTTCCACTATAAAAAGTGCTGTATCCTCCCACAACCGCCGCCTCTCATTACAGTCTAGAATCTGCTTAGCCGAATCAATCAATGGTTTTTCCCTCAGCGCTTGCTGCTTTGTCAGCGATATCGGTATCCTCGGATATGCACACAGTTCAAACGCCAAAGGCGACTGTAAATAGCCCGTTAAAGAGGCTAGTAGTCATGTTGCCCACAGTGGGGGATATTGTAAAGGAAGGCGGAGGCGCACGAAAAATAGCGGACCACACATTTCTTCAATCGTTATTGTACAGTGTTCTTAGACAGTACTGCTTTCTTTCGCGGCAGTTTAACTACATAGGTATCTGCTATCTTGTCATGGATACCCTGCTTGCGGCCATCGAAAGCGACCCAGAGAAAGAGAAGGCCTAAAGTAATCCAGCATAGTATGTAACCAAGAAATCGCAACAACGCCTGGCCCCAATCCCATTTGAAGTTTGTTCCGTCTGCATGAACCATCCTTATCTTGAGAGCCATCATACCTGGTGTTTCACCCTTCCGCGCCCAGAAACAGATAAAGTAGGCAGCCGTGATGGCCCACATCGGAAAGTTCGTAAACCAGAAGGGCCGCATCATTTCTCCCCCATCTGCTGCCCAGCCCCAGATCCAAAAGGGAAACGTGAACATCCAGAAGATGCCACCCAGAATCGCACCTATGATTGCGATGACTATCCAATCGATAATAAATGCTACGAGTCTTATCCAAAATCCAGCGTACTCTACTGCGATACCCTCTTTCTGTTCCTCCATTTCAAGCCTCCTGTTTGCTGTATTATTATCTTCTCAATCGCTTATCGCAATTCTACCATCTCGCTGTTAGCTCTACAACAGCGAGATGCTTTCCAGTGCCTCCTTAAGGTCTACAGGCAGATCTGAGTGTAACTCTATATATTCGCCACTAGAAGGAAGCCTGAAACCAAGGTAGCACGCGTGTACAAACTGCCGATTCAAGATAGGCGACTTCCTGCCGTACACCTCATCGCCAACTACTGGAAAGCCGATAGCGGAAAGGTGAACTCTTATCTGATGCGTGCGCCCCGTCTTTATAGTTACATCGAGGAACGTATAGTTACCCATATGCTTTATAACCTGGTATTGCGTAAACGCTTCTCTACCCTCAGAGACCACTGCCATCCTCTTCCGGTGACTCGGATCGCGGTCGATCGGAGCATCTATGATGCCACTATCTGGAGAGAGGCATCCCTCAACCAGCACCATATATCGTTTTATTACTGAGCGGGTCTTGATCTGATCTGACAGGTCTCTGTGCGCAGCATCGTTCTTGGCAACAATAATTAACCCTGAGGTATTCTTATCCAGGCGGTGTACAATCCCAGGTCGCACCGAACCGTTGATTTCGAGGTCGGGGCAGTGAGCCAGGACTGCATTTACCAGGGTATGGCTGGAATGGCCCGGGGCAGGGTGAACCGTCAGCCCCGCCGTCTTATCCACCACTAGAAGGTCATTATCCTCGTAGACAATAGTAAGAGGTATTTCTTCAGGAAGGGGGGTAGATAGAGTCGGAGGTGGTATTACCACAACTATTCTATCGCCGACATTTAATTTAAGGCTCCCTTTCGCTGCACAATTGTTAACCGTGACATGACCATTTCCAATCAGCTTCTGGATATAAGAACGGGACAACTCGGGGCAGTCCTCGGCCACATACTTATCGAGCCGAACCCCGGACCTGTTAGCAATTAACTCCAAATTTCTAGTCATTCTTTCGTAGCACAACCCCCTCCCTCCTGGACTGAAATAGAAGGTAATAGATGATAATGATAATGCCTACCACTACAGCCGAATCGGCAAGGTTAAACACGGGCCATGCACCAACGTCAATAAAGTCAACTACCGCCCCCAGGCGTATGCGGTCTATCAGGTTGCCTACAGCACCTCCCAAGAGCATCCCTATAGCGATCCTGATTGGAACCCTGTTAGCCTGAGGATAGCGCGAGTAAATAAGGATTGCTACCACGCCAATGATGGCAGTGACAGTAATGAGAAAGGTCTGATTGGCAAAGATACCGAAAACACCGCCGGTATTGGTAGTATAGGTGATTCGGAAAAACCCTTCCTCAGGTATCGATTGCCCCATGATCATATTAGCTTTAACCAAATATTTGCTTAATTGGTCAACCGCCACCACAATTACAGCGGTAAGGAAAAACGTAAGTTCCTTGGTGTGCCTTCTCATACGAATAACTCTCTTTATAAATCTTTTCAGGATTGGGGAAGCTCAGTCCAGCATCATCCTTAGCTGACGAATGGTGGATACCGCCTGTCCTCGCCAGTGATTGTTAGCGAAAACGAAGGTCTTTTCTGCTGTCTGATCCAATTTGCGTATCTTTGGTATCCATTCCTCGAGCTCCTCCGGAGAATAGGTGTAGTCGTATCTTTCATAGGCATGTTCATGCTGCCACCACTTCCCCTTATTGCGCCCGTGAAATCGGACATAAGCAATATTGCTTGTAACCTCAGCGATAGGCGGCAGAAGATTTGGTAATGGGGGCTCATCGACGCAGCAAAAGCCCAGTTCATAGCGGCTCAGCCAGCTGAATACATCCTCTATCAGCCATCCTGCATTGCGAAATTCGATGGCAACGGGCAAATCCCCCATCTTCTCACGAAAACCCTCTACATAGTCCCGGTTGCTGGCATTGAATCTAAAGCTACTGGGAAACTGGGCAAGCACACAACCCATCTTTCCTCTTTCGATCAAAGGTCTTAGCATTTCCCGAAAAACCTTGAAAACATCTGCATTATTTCCCCGCTCATGTGTCATCTGTTTGTTTGCCTTAACGGAAAAAAGGAAACCGTCGCCCGTCTTGCTCGCCATGGATTCCATTACCACAGGCTTAGGCAGAGCATAGTATGTAGCGTTTATCTCGCAGGTAATGAACTCGCGAGCATAGTAAAGAAGCCAGTCTTTTTTGGGCATGCCCGACGGATAGAACGGTCCCACCCAGTCGTTATAGCTAAAACCAGAGGTGCCAAGGAATATCACGGCGTTAGTCTATCATACCCTCCACGGTAGAGCAAAGACGTTCAATGTAGTTTATGCCAGTTCGAATGGTGATTTCAGCCATAATATTAGAACTGAATACCAAATAATGAGCCTAGTGAATATGAAGAAAAAAGTGTAGAATCTCCAACATGGAGAAGGGAACTTATGCTCTCGTCATGTCTCTGAAAAACGAGGTGGCTATCGTTGTAGGAAGGCTGGTCATTAAGGGGAAAACATGTGCTGGGAATGAAATTACTTTCCCTCCAGGCTACTATGTGTATTTTGGAAGTGCGCACAGCGGACTTTCCGCCAGGGTGAGCCGGCATCTAAAACGTGAGAAGCGTCTTCACTGGCATATCGATTACCTCACCCGGTTTGCCGATGTTGTGGAGGTTTGGTATGCACTGGAGGGTAGTGAGTGTATAGATCGTAGAGAGAAACTGGAATGTCTGTGGTGCCAGGTTGCCCGATGTATGCCACGGGGCCAACTTCACTTTCCTGGCTTTGGCTCCTCGGACTGCCTCTGCGCAGCTCATCTCATCCACTTCCCCTCTCCGCCTTCTTTTGATCTTTTTCGTCAGCTACTTAAAGAGCGAGGCAATGTAGCACAAAAAGCCTCTCCGATAGATTTCAAGCGCCCTATTGAGAATTAGCTTTACCATCCCCTTCTTTTTCTTGTTTCCCCTCAGTCTCATGCCAACCCTTCAAACGTCTCTCAACTTCATTTTCGAACCCCTGATCGCTGGGAGAATAATAGCGTTTTCCGTTCAGGCTATCTGGGAGGTTCTGCTGCTTCACAAAGTGCCCGGGAAAGTCATGGGCATACTTATATCCCTTACCGTAGTCCTGATCCCTCATAAGGCCGGTTACCGCGTTACGCAGATGGAGAGGGACAGGGTCATTACGCGTTCTATCCACGTCCTTTTGTACCATTGAATAAGCGCTGTACAGGGAGTTGCTCTTGGGTGCCGTAGCCAGATATACCGCTGCTTGGGCTAGAGCAAGATTCCCCTCTGGCATACCTATGAAATGCACCGCCTGCTGTGCCGCCATCGCTACCACTAGAGCCTGGGGGTCGGCCATCCCTACATCCTCGGAGGCGAATCTCACCAGTCTGCGTGCCACATATAGCGGGTCTTCGCCTGCCTCCAGCATTCGCCCCAGCCAGTAGAGAGCAGCGTCGGGATCTGACCCACGCAGCGATTTATGAAGTGCCGAGATTATATCGTAATGCTGGTCCCCTGCCTTATCATACAGTATGGCGCGATGCTGTAGCGCATCCTCGATAGTAGACAGAGGAATCCTCCGTTTTCCATCTTTACCGGG
>JAAXQM010000100.1 GCA_012974295.1 Dehalococcoidales bacterium | reverse complement strand
CGGGGGTCTGGGGGTGTCCCCCAGCTTTAATAATCCCCCAAGACGGGGGGATATAGGGGGTTGATCAAGACTATTTCAGCATTCTCTATATATAGCTCCAAATGAATGTTGACGTATCATCTTATGCTTGCTATGATGGCTAATAGCTACGTTAGAAGCGCAGATGGAAACAGCCAGATATATATATTCCTGGTGGGCGTCATGGCGATGAAAAGGGGGAGGGTGAAAAGTGCGCTGTCCAGTATGTAAAGTACCGATGATAATAGTTGAACATGAGAAAATAGAGCTCGACTACTGTACAAAATGCCTTGGAGTGTGGTTCGATGCTGGAGAGCTGGCACTCCTGCTTGAATCGCTGGACCTTCAGGTGGGCGAGCTTAATATATCGGATATAATGACCATGCCGGAAAAGGCTATAGCTGAGAAGAAACGCAGGTGCCCTGTCTGTGTAAAGAAAATGCGAAAAGCTGCCATCGGACACGAGCCGGAGGTAGTTATCGATGTATGTCCACAGGGAGAGGGCCTATGGTTCGATGGGGGTGAATTGAGCCAGGTGATAAAACAGCACGTGGACAAATCTTCTGACGAGTCAGGCATATCCGATAGGGTGGTCACCTTCCTGGGAGAAGTATTCCAGGAAAGAGAATAAAAAAGAATTTACTTTTGGAGGTGTAAAGATGATAGCATTGTATGTAGTAATTGGGGTTGTTGTGGTGCTGGCGATCATACTCTTCATGCAGTATAACTCGCTGGTGAGGCAGCGAAACCAGGTGCAGAACTCCTGGTCTCAGATCGATGTGCAGTTGAAACGGCGGCACGACCTGATTCCAAACCTGATCGAGACGGTCAAGGGCTATATGAAACATGAGCGTGAGACCCTGGAATCGGTAACCAACGCAAGGACCTCGGCGGTAGAGGCCGGCGGTCGCGGTGTGGGCCAGCAGGCAAAGGCAGAGGGCGAACTGAGCGGGATGCTGACGCGATTCTTTGCCGTTGCAGAAAATTATCCAGACCTGAAGGCAAATCAGAACTTCCTCGCTCTGCAAGAAGAGCTAACCTCGACAGAGAATAAAATTGGCTTTGCCCGGCAGTTCTATAACGACAGTGTCTTGAATCTCAATAACAAGGTGCAGCAGTTTCCTTCCAATATTGTAGCAGGTATGTTTGGTTTCAAGGTTGGAGAGTTCTTTGAACTGGAGGCACCAGCAGAGCGAGAGGTCCCCAAAGTAAGCTTTACATAATATAAGAGACCACTGAAAAAGAAGGGCAGGATACTTCCTGCCGGGGGTCTGGGGGTGTCCCCCAGCCTAAAAAGTCCCCCAAAATGGGGGGATTAGGGGGTTGATTGAAGCTATTTCAGCAGTCCCTATATGTGTGTGAAAAGAAGTTCTTAACGTTTATCGGCGTTAAGTATATTGGTCAATTATGTGGGAACAGATTAGGGCGAATAAGATAAAATCCGTATGGGTTATAGTGGGTATGGGAGTCCTATTGCTGGGCTTCGGTTACTTAATCGGGGAATTATTCTTCGAAAGCGGCATCGCCGGTATTGTCCTGGCATCAATAGTGTGGCTAATAATGAATCTGGTCGCTTTTTTCCAGGGCGACCAGGTATTCCTCTCGGTCTCAAAAGCAAAGAAGCTTGAGCGCAGTGACCACCCCAAGCTGTTTAATACGGTGGAGGAGATGACGATAGCCTCAGGGCTTCCCAAGATGCCGGATATTTATATTATTGATGAACCTGCTCCAAATGCCTTTGCTATGGGTAGAGACCCGAATAAAGCGGCCATAGCCGTTACCTCGGGACTTTTACAAAGGCTCAATCGCGACGAGCTACAGGGCGTGATCGCGCACGAGATAGGGCACATTAAGAATCGTGATGTCCTTCTTATGGTCATAAGTGGCATCACCATGGGTGCTATAGTTCTACTTGCCGACTTTGCGCTAATATATTTGATACTTGGGGGAGCTGGCGGAGGGCGCAGGAGCTCCTCCTCTGGCGGCGGCGGACAGGGGCAGATAATCATACTTATCGTGGGTATAGCGTTCATCATTCTTGCCCCAATAATTGCCAGGCTTCTATATTTCGCCATGTCGCGGAAGCGAGAATATCTTGCCGATGCTTCATCAGCTCTCTACACCAGATACCCTGAGGGGCTGGCTTCGGCACTGGAAAAGATTTCCTCGTCTACCAACGTACTAAAATCCGCTAATCGCGTTACTGCTCCGATGTATATTGTCAATCCATTACATAAACCAGGGTTGAAGGCTAGCGATCTTAGCAGCACTCATCCACCTACATCCGAGAGGATCCGGATACTGAGGAGCATGGGAAGCAGCGCCTCGTTTGCGGATTATAATAGGATATATAGCGAGGTTCATAAGGGGGGAGGGGGAGTGATACCACAATCAGCACTGGCAGGAGCTGCCGGTTTGGTGGAAACCCGGGGAGCATCGGCTGAAGAAGCCAGACCTGAAAAGATAGAGAAGCTGGAGCGAACAAGGGAGGTCTCGGACCTCGTGGAGAAGCTCAACGACTATACCGCTCTGGCCTGCAAATGTGGGGCGAAGTTTAAGGTTCCCACCGATTTCAAGGGCAAGAGTATAAAGTGCCCCCGTTGCGGGACTGTCAATCACATCCCCGGCAGATAAAGCTCCTGCACTCAATTGACCCTCATTAATGATATCCAAGCGTCATTTACCTATTTGATGAACCCCATTAGTAGACCAAAATAACCGATAAAGCCATGCTTTTTCCCGGCCAGGTGTAGCCATCAAATCGCCATAATTTATCGAGCATTTTGGATTTCATCCTATAACAATAACAGGACCACTTGACATATTCTTATTGCGGGCATAGAATTCGAGCACTCAGGGCAAATAGAATATCGGAAACTAAATATATGGAGACCGCTAAAAAAGAGGTGCAGGATACTTCCTGTCGGGGGTCTGGGGGTGTCCCCCAGCTTTAAAATATCCCCCAAGCATGGGGGATATAGGGGGTTGATTGAGAGTATTTCAGCAGTCTCATATAGATAATTGTAAGTTGAACTTACCATTGTGATAATGCAATATTAATTTAGCGGAGGACGACAATGAACCTACAAGCAGTTCAACGCTCGCGTTAACCAACTGGCTCATGCTTTCTTGGATTTGGGAATAAAGAAGGGGTCCAAGGTGGCTATATTGGCCTTCAACTGCAACCAGTTCATGGAGGCCTATTTTGCCCTGGGGAAGATCGGTGGAGTGGCCGCGCCTCTTAATTTTCGTCTTCACCCCGAAGAACTGACGTACATAGCAAATCACTGCGATGCAGAGGCCTTCATCATGGGAGAGGTCTTTGTGGAAACGGTAAAGGGCATCAAGAAAGACCTGTCAAAGGTGAAGAACTACATTTCGATCAGCGAAAAGCCTGTGGAGGGTATGCTGCATTTCGAATCCTGGATTACCAAATACGCCGACGATGAGCCGCTTATCCTGATAGACGAGGATGATCCTTTGTTTATCATGTACACCGCTGGAACGACGGGCAGACCTAAGGGAGCCGTTTTGACCCACAAGAATGAGATAGTGATGTGGATGCTCGGGTCCATTTTTGTGTTCTCTGAGTCGGGTCTTGGCGATGTTTGGAACTACAAGGCTTTCGGTGCTCCTCCAATCTTCCACCTGGCAGCCTTTGGTTACTGCCAGTTCATGTTCTTTCTGGGTGCAACTGTAGTATTGCCGACAGAGGTGTTCAATCCGGAATACATCATGAAGACCATCGAAAAAGAAAAGATTAATACAATCCTCTTAGTTCCAGCAATGACCTTTTTTCTGTTGCAGGTGCCTGATCTGGATAAATATGATACCAGCTCTCTCCGGATTTGGGCCTCAGGAGCAGCAATTCTCCCGACAGAGACCAGAAAGCAGATCCTGAAATACTTCCCCAACGTCAAGATCTTCGATTTGTTTGGACAAACCGAGATGAGTCCACTAGTTTCGGGGCTTAGTCCCAGCGACGCCGAAGGGCGAGATACATCGGTGGGCAGAGCGCTCCCCTTCATCGAGATACGGGTGGTTGACAACGAAGACAAGGATGTTCCAGTTGGAACGGTCGGTGAGGCAATCTACCGCGGACCTACTGTTATGAAGGAGTACTACAAGAACCCCGAGGCTACTGCGGAAGCCATGAGGGGCGGATGGTTTCACTCCGGCGATCTGGTCAGGCAGGATGAAGAGGGATTTATTTATGTAGTGGATCGGAAGAAGGATATGATTATAACTGGGGCTGAGAATATCTACCCTGCCGAGATCGAGGAGGTTCTTTTTAAACATCCCAAGATACTGGAGTGTGCTGTAATTGGTGTTCACGATCAGGAATGGGGCGAATCTGTCAAGGCCATCGTGGTCTGCAAGCAAGGAGAGAGCATGACCGAGGAGGAGGTGGTGGAGCACTGCAAGCAGCATCTGGCCAGCTACAAAAAACCCAAATCGGTTGATTTTATGGATGTGCTTCCCCGCAACCCGGCCGGAAAAGTACAGAAGACTGTCCTCAGGGAGAAATATGGTAAGTCCGTGAAATACTAAATTAGACTGCTGAAAAAGAGGTGCAGGATACTTTTTGCCGGGGGTCTGGGGGTGTCCCCCAGCTACAGAAGTCCCCCAAGATTGGGGGATATAGGGGGTTGATTGAGACTATTTCGGCAGTCTCTAAATAGAAGATTCGTTTTCAGAATAACCTTTATCCAGGAGAGGGGTGATGCCATCTAATCATGTTGAATAGCAAATTGACTACAATTCATAAAAATGGTACAGTATATCTCACCTTAGAATAGAGAGGATGGAGTATTATGGTTGGAATTACTTCGTACGGCGCTTACGTGCCCATCTACAGGATTAACCGCATGACTATCTACGGTGCACTGGGGTGGTTGAATCCTGCATCTCTTCTGCCAGGAGAAAAAGCGGTGGCCAACTATGACGAGGATAGTATTTCCATGGCGGTAGCTTCTGCTATGGACTGCATAAGTGGTGTAAAACGAGAGCAAATTGATGGTCTGTTCTTTGCTACCACGACGACACCGTACAAGGAAAGGCAGAATGCAGGGATGATAGCTACTGCTATCGACCTTCCATCAGAGATTCGCACCTCCGACTTCACCAGCTCAATCAAGTCTGGAACCGGTGCGCTGATATCTGCCTGCGATGCTGTGGCGTCGGGTTCAGCTAAGAACGTTATGGTCTGTGCCTCTGATTGCCGCATAGGGAAACCAGGCGGTTTTCAAGAGGAGATGTATGGGGACGGTGCTGCTGCTCTCCTTGTTGGTGACAATAAGGTAGTTGCCAGCATCGAGGGAACATATTCGGTATCCTATGACTTTATGGACAACTGGAGGGCAGATACGGACAAATACAACCGTACGTGGGAGGATAGGTGGGTCCGGGATGAAGGCTATAGCAGGTTTATCTCTGAAGCCATCGCTGGACTTCTGAAAAAGTACAATCTCAATCCCAAAGATATCGCCAAGGTGGTTTATCCCTGCCTCTATATAAGATCCCATGCGGATATAGGCAAAAAATTGGGATTTGAGCCTGGTCAGTTGCAGGATCATATGTTTACGCAGATTGGCAACACGGGAACCGCGTATCCCCTCATGATACTGGTGGCAGCCCTGGAGGAGGCAAAGCCAGGAGATAAAATTATTGTTGCCAGCTACGGGAACGGAAGTGATGCTTTACTACTGGAAGTAACTGCGGATATAAAGAAGGTCAAGGGAAAGAGGGGGATCAAGGGACATCTCGCTTCAAAAAAAGACCTAACCAGTTATGAGAAGTATATTACCTTCCGTGAGGTACTTGATATAGACACCGGGGGTCGTGGCGATGAGGTTGCTCCTACTCAGATATCAACGCTGTGGAGGGAACGCAAGATGATTGCGGGCCTATGCGGTTCGAAGTGCAAGCGCTGCGGCATGCCCCAGTACCCACCCCAGGAGATATGTGCCAACCCTAAATGTGGAGCGGTCAATGAAATGGAGTCGTATCGCTTCTCAGATAGGAAGGCATCCTTGTTCACGTACACCGGTGATGTATTAGCTTTCAGTCCTAGCCCACCAGCGATCTATGGTATGGTTAATTTCGATGGTGGCGGAAGGTGGATGTTCGATATAACGGACACCGATCTTGATTCTGTTAAGGTCGGCATGCCCGTTGAGATGAGCTACCGCAGGAAATACCATGATGCGCCGCGCGGCATCCACGCTTATTACTGGAAAGCGACGCCAATTCGAGTTTAGAACTTGATCATAGAAGGGAGTAACTAACTATGGCTGACGGAATAAAAGATAAAGTTGCTATCATAGGGATGGGATGCACCACGTTTGGAGAACGCTGGGACATGGGCCCTTCGGCATTAATGATAGAGGCGTTCATGGAAGCTATCCAGGATGCGGGTATAGAAAAGAAAGATATCGATGCCGGCTGGTTGGGCACCTGCTATGAGGAGGTCTCTATTGGTAAATCCGCTATCCCCCTATCTGTTACATTAAAGTTACCGTTCATTCCGGTAACCAGAGTGGAGAATTTCTGCGCCACTGGCTCAGAGGCTTTAAGAGCAGCCTGTTATGCTGTTGCAGCCGGGGCGTATGACGTATGCTTAGCGCTTGGCGTGGAGAAGCTTAAGGATACCGGCTATGGGGGTCTTCCGCAGAACGACACACAACAGGGAACAACACTCAGGTCTGCATTCCCCAACTTTACCCCACCGGGGGCGTTCGCCATGATGGGGACTAGATACTTCGCACAGTATGGACTTAGCCCGGATGAAGGCAAACGCGCTCTAGCACATATATCGGTGAAGAGTCATCACAATGGAACTATGAATCCCAAGGCCCACCTTCGTCGTGAGATCACTATCGATCAGGTTATAAATGCCCCCATCGTTGCCTGGCCTTTAGGGCTATTTGACTGCTGTGGGGTAAGCGATGGCGCAGCGGCGGCCATAGTGACCCGGGCGGACTTGGCCAAGAAATTCCGACCCGATCCGGTCTATGTTAAGGCGCTACAGATCGCTGCAAGCTCCGGGGAAGAAATAATGTGCACCGACTGGGACTACGCTCATGTAGAGACCACGGTACACGCCTCAAAGAGGGCTTATGACGAGGCCGGAATCAAGAATCCCCGAGAGGAACTAAGTATGATGGAGGTTCACGATTGTTTCTCTATCACTGAGCTTACCATTTATGAAGACCTGGGGATATCGCCTCGTGGCCGCGCCAGGGAGGATATCGAGGCAGGATTCTTTGATATCGACGGTACAATTCCTTGCCAGCCTGATGGCGGACTCAAGTGCTTTGGTCATCCTATTGGCGCTTCCGGGCTGCGTATGATGTATGAAATGTACAAGCAGCTTCAGGGAAAAGCTGACAAGCGGCAGATAAAAGACCCTAAATATGGCCTAACTCATAACATGGGAGGTATTCCTCCGCTAAATGTAGTCAGCACTTTTATAGTCGGGCTCTAGCAGTCACAGGAATTGAAGAAATAGTTCTATATAGCTTGTGTTATATAGAGAGACCACTAAAAAAGAGGTACAGGATACTTCCTGCCGGGGGTCTGGGGGTGTCCCCCAGCTTTAATAAATCCCCCAAGATTGGGGGATTAGGGGGTTGATTGAGGCTATTTCAGCAGTCTCATAGAG
>JAAXQM010000102.1 GCA_012974295.1 Dehalococcoidales bacterium | reverse complement strand
TGCAATGGGTGCGAGATTTCCAGCGGTAGCATCAGAATCCATGCTGCCGATCTTCAAGAGAAGATTTTCAGACTGTTGGGGTACAGTAAGACAGAAATTACACAGCGTTTCGGGCACCTCCTTGAGGCCTTTGAATATGGTGCCCCACCCCATGGAGGTATTGCCCCGGGGATCGATCGGATGGTGATGCTCCTCGCTGGCGAGGATAGTATCAGGGAGGTGATCCCCTTCCCAAAGAACAAGAGCGCTATCGATGTAATGTTCGATGCCCCCTCGGAGATATCGGAGGAGCAACTCAAGGAGCTTCACCTCAAACTGAGGCTCGATTGAAGTGGACTGCAGACCGAGAGTGAGCCGCTCTAATGCAAGAATTGCCATCGCCCTGGTGGCAATGGTCTTTTTACTGGTGGCTTCGAGTTGCGGCGGGTTGCTTTCGAGCGATGGTCTGACAATTTATGGCGCCTCTCCCTCTACCCTGGACCCTGCTCATTGCATGGATGCTACCTCGGCAAGCTACATCGTGGAGATCTTCAGCGGGCTGGTCACCCTCGATAACGAACTCAATGTGGTAGAGGATCTTGCCGAGAGCTATGAGATCAGCCCCGATGGCAGGATATACACTTTTCATATCCGCGAAGGGGTGGCATTCCATAACGGTAGGGAGGTCAAGGCAAGCGATTTCAAGTATTCAATAGAGCGTGCGGCTGATCCACAGACACGTTCCCAGATAGCCGAGGCCTACCTCGGCGACATCGTCGGATTTAAGGGGAAGTTACGGGGTGAGGCAGATGAGGTAGGCGGGGTCCGTGTGGTGGACGAGCAAACTATCGAAATCACTATCGACGCCGCCAAGGCCTATTTTCTGGCTAAGCTGACCCACCCCAGCGCCTATGTGGTTGACCGGGAGAATGTGGAATCCGGAGGCGACTGGTGGAAACACCCCAACGGGACAGGGCCTTTCAAGCTGGGCGAATGGCGGCAGGGTCAACAGATCATACTGGAGCGAAACGAGCAATTCTATGGCTCTATAGCCAGGCTGGATAGGGTGACATTCCTCCTCCGCGGTGACCCGATGATGATGTACGAGAATGGTGATATCGATATAACTCAGGTCGGCACTGCTAATATCGAAAGGGTGCTCGACCCCAGCAACCCACTGAACGACGATCTGGTGATTGGTCCCGAGCTTTCCGTTACCTACGTAGGTTTCAATACCGCTGTGCCCCCCTTTGATGATGATAAGGTGCGTCAGGCCTTTTGTCATGCTGTAGATAAGGATAAGATCATCCAAGTATTGCTAAAAAATACCGTCTCACCCGCTTCCGGTATACTCCCCCCGGGCATGCCAGCCTATAATGAGGAAGTGGAAGGCCTGAGCTATGATGTGGCGAGGGCACAGCAGCTTATAGCTGAGTCAAGCTACTACGACGGCCTGCCACCTATCGTTCTCTCTGTACAATCGTTTGGTGCTGATGTCTCCTCTATCGACACAGCAATAGCATGGATGTGGCGGGAGAACCTTGGTGTTGAGGTGGTAATCGAAGGAGTGGAGTGGGATACTCTACTCGACGACCTTAGGGCGGGAGAGTTACAGGTGTTTGAGATTGGCTGGGTCGCAGATTATCCCGATGCCGAAAATTTCCTGGACCTACTCTTCCACAGTGAGAGTGGGGAGAACTATACCGCCTACAGCAATCCCGAGGTAGACGAGTTGCTGGAGATGGCACGGGTGGAGGGAGACATTGATAGTAGGCTGGCGCTGTATCAGGAGATAGAGCAGACCATCGTTACTGACGCACCCTGGCTCCCTCTCTGGTTTGGACAAAACTACTATCTGGTAAAGCCGGAGGTGAAAGGCTTCATTCCTTCACCCATGGTCATCCCCATGTATGAAGATGTATGGATTGATTAGAGACCGCTGAAAAAGAGGTGCCCCGATTATGTCGGAGTTGGGGGCCCAGGTGCTTGCTGATCTGTCCGCCTATCATATTAATCCCTCTTGGGGCTGCTGCGTGGTAAAGAGAATCCAGAGGGGTTTCCCTCTGGCGGGGGTCTGAGGGGTGCCCCACCCCAGCTATTACACTTCCTTGAACGTAGGCTCTTTTTCATGCTATAATAGGAAATAGTGAAGGTATCTACAGAACGAATTGAAAACAGCCAGATAGTGCTCGAAGTGGAGGCGGATCCCGATGAGTTGGAGCGCTCCATGGAAGGAGCCTATCACAGTTTGGTTAACCGGGCCGAAGTGCCCGGCTTTCGCCGTGGGAAGGCACCCCGTGAAATGCTGGAGCGCCACATCGGCAGGGAGGCACTGTTTGGGGAGGCACTGGATCGCCTGATCCCGAAGTTGCTGAGCCAGGCTATTGAGGACCAGGGGATCGAGGCTATTGCTCGACCTGAAATCGAGATTACGCAAACTGACCCCGTAACCTTTAAAGCCACCGTATCTGTGCCTCCGACTGTGGAGCTGGGTAATTATAAGGAGATTAGCATAGCCCCGGAGACTGTCGAAGTTGGCGAGGAGGATGTAAATAAGGTTTTCGACCAGCTTCGTTACCAGCATGCCATCTGGGAGCCGGTAGAACGCCCCGTAAAATCTAGTGACCTGGTAACTATTGATGTTACCGGCAACGTGGAGGAGAATACCCTTCTAGATAGAAAGGATCTTCAATTCCAGGTGCTCCAAGGTTTACCCTTCCCCGTGCCCGGATTTGCAGAAAATATTGAGGGGTTAGAAAAGGGGCAGGATAAGGAGTTCAGTATTTCCCTTCCCGCTGATTACGAGGTGAGCGAACTCGCCGGGAAAGAGTGCCAGTTCAAGGTACATGTCAACGAGGTCAAGGAGATAAAGCTTCCGGAGTTGAATGATGAATTCGTTAAAAGCATTGGCCAGGGCATCGAGACTCTCGATGCGCTGACAGAGAATATCACGTCAAACCTCCGCGTTATGTCGGAGGAGGGAGCCAGTAGACGCCATGAAGAGAAGATCATCAATGCGGTAGCGGAGATTTCCCGTGTTGAATTTCCGCCTGTTTTAATAGAACACGAGATTGACAGACTCATCGCGGCACATGAAAGGGAGCTGAGTCAAAACAAGATGAGCCTGGAGGATTATCTCAAGTCCAGGGAGAAGAGCAATGAGGAGTTGAGGGAGGAGTTGCGACCCCTGGCCATCAGACAGGTTACAGGCTCTCTTGTACTATCCAAGGTTACTGAGTCAGAGGAGATTACGGTAACGGATAAGGAAATCGATGAAGAGGTGGCGGAAATGGTTCAGAGTGCAGGGGAACAGGTGGAGGAAGTGAGGAAGATATTCCAAAATGAAGTAACCCGAAAGTCCCTGGAGAATGTGCTCATTACCAGAAAAACAATTAAGCGGCTGGTGGAGATTGCATCGGGTGGGGAAGAAGCAACAACAGAGACAGGTACGGCAGAATCAACATCAGGTGAGAACGAAGCTATAGCGCAGACAGATGTGGCAGAATCAGCGTCAGGTGAGGATGAAGCCACAGTGGAGAAAGATACGGCAGAATCAACATCAGGTGAGAACGAAGCTATAGCGCAGACAGATGTGGCAGAATCAGCGTCAGGTGAGGATGAAGCCACAGCGGAGAAAGGGTAAAGAATATGAAACCAGAAGCCATAATTCCTTTCGTAACGGAGACCAGCGCTCGAGGGGAGCGCACACTGGATATTTACTCGCTGCTCCTCAGAGAGCGGATAGTCTTTCTTGGCACCCCCATCAGCGACCAGGTAGCGAACCTCATCGTCGCTCAGCTCCTCTTTCTTGAGAGAGACGACCCGGAGAAAGATATCAGCCTGTATATTCACAGCCCTGGCGGGATAATCAGCTCCGGTTTTGCTATCTATGATACTATGCAGCTCGTCCGCTGTGACGTCTCTACCATTTGCGTCGGGCTGGCGGCAAGCATGGGCACCCTTCTACTGTGTGCCGGGGCCAAGGGTAAGCGCTATACTCTTCCCAACGCAACTATCCATATGCACCAGCCAATGGGTGGCGCTCAGGGGCAGGCGTCAGATATCGCTATCGCTGCAAATGAGATAATAAGGATGCAGGAGAAGCTGCGCACGATTATCGCTACTCATACCGGCCAGCCCTACGATAAGATTGCCAAGGATACTGACCGCGATTTCTATCTGAGTGCTGAGCAGGCTGTAGAATACGGGCTGGTGGACGAGATACTTGTTAAAGAAGAGCCTGAAGAGTCAAAAGAGTCTAAGGATTAATTTGTAGGAGGAATTGCTTGACGGACACAATAATCTATGAGAAGAAAGGCCATATTGCTTATTTTACAATAAATCGCCCCGAAGCAATGAATGCCTTTAATTTTGCCACTATACAAGCATTCAGCGAGGCTACGATAAAATTCCGTGATGATGATGAAGCCTGGGTGGCTATTATCACCGGGGCCGGTGATAAGGCGTTCTCAGCCGGTTTCGATCTTAAGGAGCTTATTCCCGGGGAGGACAAATTGCCGTCTCCAGGCGGCGGGCCACCGCTTATCCAGCGGGGACTCTATATATGGAAACCATTTATCGCTGCCATCAATGGCGTCGCTATGGGAG
>JAAXQM010000013.1 GCA_012974295.1 Dehalococcoidales bacterium | reverse complement strand
GAGGAAGAGTAGCCCAGGCCGCTTATACCAGTCGCCTCAGCCTGGGGGAAAAGATCGCTATCCCTATACTAAATAGGACAACTATAATGCCCCCAGCACCTATAGCCATGGGCGCTCCAATAGTATCGGTAAGAGCGCCCAGTGGTAATGTCCCCAAAGGCATCATGGCAAAGGTCATCACATATATGCTCATCACCCTTCCCAGTAACTCATGCGGCACGTTGCTCTGGATCAGGGTATTGTTTATTGCCAGATAGCCAGTACCGAGCAGGCCAACCGCAATAAGCAACACCAGGGAGACAGGATAGGAACCGGAAAATCCAAACATAGCTACCGTAGAGCCGAACCCGATAGCGAGTCCGATAAGTAGCAGACCCTTCTTCTTAAAATCGCCCAGGGAGGCGATGATAAGAGAGCCGACAAGTGCCCCCAGACCTGCCATACCCAGAAGTAATCCCAGGCCAACCTCGCCAACGTCGAAAACATCAACGGCAAATACGGGCATAAGGTTCATATACGGTAGGCCAAAGGCCATGGAGACAAAGGCCATTGCCAATAGCGTGCGAATGACGGCACTACGGTAAATGTAACGTAAACCCTCTATCAGATCGACCCGTATCGATGTGACCGCACGATGGCGAAAACTGCTTACCGCCGGAAGCATGAATAGCAATACCGCCGATATAATAAAACAAAACACCACAACGTAATAGACGCCGGCAACCCCGATGACCCCCAGAAGCAATCCCCCTATAGCGAAACCAAAAAACCTTGATAGATTCATCCCTGTCGAGTTGAGTGCTATTGCATTCTGGATCTCCCTTTTGTGTACCAGCTCCGGGATAATCGCCAGTCGTGCCGGGACGTGAAAGGCAAAGATAATACCGGTCAGCGACTGCACCTCCATAAAACGAGAGCAGAAGTATCGGCAGCCCCCAGGCGGCGATCACGATCCCCAGGTCCAGCGCGGAACCGGTCATTTCATACACCAACCAGTTCCGGGCAACTAGCTGTAGATGTACCGCTATGAAAGAGGCAAGCATCCCCAGCCAGAACCAGCGGTAATGGCGATTCCTGAGAGATGTGAAAGTGGTGACACGGGAGTGCTCCGAATTCAGCACCCCCTGCTCTTTATCGTTCAGAGGCTCAGGTTCTAATTCGGACATCGTTTATTCATCGTTTATTAGTGAAAAGATTTTCACTATCGCTTTAGAGGTAATCAGCGCAAAGAGGAGCGCCACAAGAAGAGATAATGCAGCGAAGGTATCGAATAATATATGTAAGGTTCGAATGAACGCCCAATTATTGTGGTAAACCGGAGGATCTCATCGATAGCTTATATATGACAGACCCACACCCGTTGTCGCCTTAGTAATCAGATCAGTAATAATAGTGCATGGATATTACAATTCAACCTCTCCGGTATTCTTAGGGTCTTTCTCCGCAGTGATAATAGCATCGATCTGGGCCACCGCCTGGTCTATCCTATCGTTTACTACCACATAATCGAACATCTCAAGCTGTCTCATCTCCTCATGAGCAGTAGCGACCCGCCGCTCCAGATCGATGGCCGATTCGGTGTTTCGCTGCCTTACCCGTTTCTCCAGCGCTTCCATGGAGGGAGGGGCTATGAAAATGAGGAGCGCATGGGGCATGGCCTGTTTAATGGTTGCCGCCCCCTGGACATCGACTTTAATAAGGGCATCGCTCCCACGATCCAGCGCCTCTTCTACCTGACGCCTCGGTACACCATAAAAGTTACCATAAACCTGGGCCCATTCCAGCAGCTCCTCCCCCTTTACCATCTCCTCAAACGTCTCACGAGAGACAAAGTGATAATCTACACCATTGCTTTCCCCTCGCCGCTGCGGACGGGTGGTAACTGTCACCGCAAAATGAAGGGAATGGCCCCATTCCTTCATCCTGGCCAGCACCGCATCCTTACCCACGCCAGAGGGGCCTGAGATCACAATAAGCAGTGGTCTCGTCCCGGAAAGGGGCCGTTGTTCCTTCATGCCTAACCCTCCCGGCTCACTGTTAACCTGCCTGCAATGGTCTCCGGATTGATAGCTGCCAGTACAATATGTCCGCTGTCCATGACAAGCACTGCCTTTGTCCTTCTACCGCTGGTCAGATCAATGAGCATCCCCTTACTCTTGCACTTCTGAACCATGCGCTTGGTTGGAGCTGAGCTTGGGGGTACCATAGCGACCACCTTATTTATTGCCAGAATATTGCCAAAACCGACATGAATTAGCTCTGTATTCATGTTTTATTATATTTCCCCCTTTTCTATTATATATAGCATATACAGAGAATGCTGAAATAGTCGAGATGAACCCCCTATATCCCCCAGTCTTGGGGGACTTTTTTAGCTGGGGGACACCCCCAGACCACCGGCAGGAAGTATCCTACACCTCTTTTTCAGCGGTCTCTACATATAGTCAACATATAGTTATAGTTAGCCTCAAGTTAGCTTCTCCATATCCTGCCAGAAATTAGGATATGAAACAGCTACCGCCTCGGCATCCTGTATCACCGTTTCCCCTTGAGATACCAATGCCGCAATTCCTAAGGTCATTGCCAAACGATGATCATGGTGACTTGTACACCCTGCACCCGTGAGCTGCTTCGCACGTTCTCCCCCAGCGAGGCCCCCTCTCCCGCGAATAACCATGCCATCAGGCAGCTCCTCTATGTCCACACCAAGTTTTAACAGCTCCCTCACCGTTGCCCCGATTCTATCCGACTCCTTGATCCTGAGCTCCTGAGCATCCATTATGGTAGTAGTTCCACGGGCAAAGGAGCCTGCCAGAGCAATAAGCGGAAGCTCATCGATAAGTCTGGGTATGAGGCTTCCTCCAATTTGCGTCGCTACAAGGTCACTGGATTCGACAGACAGGTCAGCTACGAGCTCACCGCTTTCCCTTCGCACCCGCTCCACCTCGATCTTGGCACCCATCTGTTTAAGTACATCGATGATCCCTGTCCTTGTCGGGTTTATACCAGTATTCAGAACCTTGATCCGGGCATTGGGATGAATCGCCCCGGCGATGAGCCAGCAAGCAGCAGCGCTTATATCTCCGGGGACACGAATATCGATGGGTGAAAGTGAGGCAGAGGGAATAAGCTTGATCCTCGTACCCTCATGCTTAAGCTTGACCCCCATAGCTTTTAATAGAAGCTCGGTATGATCCCGCGATTGTACTGGCTCTTCCACAGTGGTATTACCATTGGCAAAGAGCGCGGCAATGAGGATCGCCGATTTTAGCTGAGCACTAGCAACAGGGAGTGTATAGTGAATGCCATTAAGTTTACCACCTCTGATTGCCAGTGGTGCCAGTGAATCACTCCCCCGCCCCCATATCTCCGCTCCCATTGAGCGCAGGGGCTGAATCAAGCGATCCATCGGACGGGTACGCAGTGACTCATCCCCCGTTATTATGGAAAGAAAGGGCTGCGCCGCGAGCAATCCCGAAAGGAGGCGCATCGTAGTTCCGCTGTTGCCGGCATTGAGCACATCGGCAGGCTCTACAAACCCTTCAGTGCCTAACCCGGAGACGCTATATGTGCCTCCACTATCGGTAATCTCTACCCCCAGTGTCCTTAAACAGGACATCGTGCTGTAGACATCATCGCCCGCAGCAAGATTCTCAATCCTCGCCCTCCCCTTAGCTATACTGTTCAGGATAAGGGCGCGATGTGATATCGATTTATCACCTGGTGGAGTAATATCGCCCCTGAGAATTGAACAACCCTTTACCCGCTTCTCCATGAGAATTACCCTGCCTCTACATTCTCAGCCAACGCTCTCGTTCCTCCCGTGCCCGCTTAAAGGCATCCTCTAGCTTCTCACTCCCCTCATCCTCTGCACCATCACCATGCATGCCACCCTGGTTTACCAGGTGGCGTAGCGTATTTAATTCCTCTATGTAACTATCAATCCAGCGAATGATGGGCTCCCTGTTCGTTAAGCATATATCATGACTCATCCGAGGGTCCCCCGATGCCAACCGGGTAAGATCGCGAAACCCAGAGGCAGCAAGCCTGGACATTGCGGGCCATATGGGACTCTTAGAGGTCGCCGCCATAAGGGCTACTGAGCAAATCAGGGGAAGATGGCTGATACCGGCAACCAGGGTGTCGTGATCTGAAGCATCGATAAAGAGGGGATTCGCCCCGATCTGACTTACCAGACGCTCCACCTTATCGCATGCCTCTTTGGTAGCCCTCCTCCCTACAGTCAGGCAATAGGTACAACCATTAAAGAGTTCACCGTCAGCTGCTTCGATACCGGATGTCTCCTTGCCCGCCATGGGATGGCCTCCAATAAAGTTTGCCGATGGAGGTAAAGTCACCTCCGCCCATTCCATAACTTCGGCCTTAGTGCTCGCCGTATCGGTAACAATGGAGCCCTCACGCAAGCTCTGCCCAATCTCGGCCAGTATTCCCTTGAGAGACAGCGTCGGGGTAGCGATAATGACCAAATCAGCGCCATTCACCGTAGAAATCATATTCCCCTCAATGCGGTCTACAGCCCCTAGCTCAAGCGCACGTGATGCGACCTCAGGCCGTCGGGCGAAACCCACTACCTCGTAATCTGCTCCTGTCCCCCTCAGAGCAAGACCCATCGACCCGCCGATCAGCCCCAAACCAATTATTGCGATTCTCATTACACTACTACTCAAATCCACGTTAAAGTGAACACATTATATCACAGTCGTACCTAACGACCAATCTAATGAGAATGCTGAAATAGTCTCAATCAACCCCCTAATCCCCCAATCTTGGGGGACTTGTTTTATCTGGGGGACACCCCCAGACCCCCGGCAGGAAGTATCCTGCACCTCTTTTTCAGCAATACCCTCATAGACGAGGGGAGCCAAAATGGGCGCGGTATTGACAAGTAGCTAATCACGGAGTATTCTTCTTCCATACAATACTCGATTGCGAATCTTCTGGCGAAGTGGCCAACTAAATTAATGATTTTCCTTAAAAGGCGAACCGCGATAAATCACGGGACGTAAAGCCATGAGGCTAAGATTAGGAGATTCAACTGGGAGCGCCAGACTGCCGAAGAGCGGGTTTTATCAGCCTTTCTCGGGTGAGGGAGGCTTTTTTTATTGGGCGTTGTCTATGAAAACATGTTTGACCTATGGGCATGCAGAGAGTGTTCTAGGTAGAGTACGCCTCAAAATACCTGGAAAGGGGGGTGATGGTAGCGAATAGCAGTGGATATTTGTCAGGATTAGAGAGAATTAAGGAGGTTTAAGAGATGAATAGAGCAATGAAAGGAGCCATTGTCCTGCTGCTTGCCTGTCTCATCACAGCGGGAGTGAGTTGCAGTTCGTCGGAAGAAGCGAACGAGATAAGGATAGGCGTAATCGGACCCATGCAGTTCCAGATGGGTGAGCACCATTGGCTGGGGGCTACCCTGGCGGCCGATGAGATCAACGCCGCCGGCGGTATACAGATAGGAAACGAGACGTACCAGATA
>JAAXQM010000157.1 GCA_012974295.1 Dehalococcoidales bacterium | reverse complement strand
GAAATTGGCTTTCACTGTAGGGGAGAGAAGTCATGAGTATAAAATCTGTGTCGAGCAAGACCTGCGTCTGGTGTGTCGCGGCAGCCATCATAGCACTGACCTTGCTGGCGGTTACCTGGACGGTGATCCTTGCCAGTAATACAAGCGTATCGGGCATGATCCAGACCATATTTCCTGATTAAGCGTGTTAATGCTTTAACTGCCGCTCAAAGGCCACCCGTGTAGGACAGGAGTTGGCCGATCTTCCCCGTACACGGAATTGCCGGGCGGTAATCCCGTAGCAACTATGAAAGGCAGGTATCTGCCCGCAACCGGTCGTTTAGAAAATAACTATCTGATACAAAAGACAGGAGTCTACCCAAAGGAGAGACCTTACGAAGGATGTTCTGGACTGATCCTGGTTAGGCGCGCCCCGGTGATATTATCTGCCATGGTTCTGGGGGTGGTTAAGTTAACGCGTACTATAAAACAACTGGCTCATATCAATTCCGTAGGCTCCGGACATCAATCCACGAGAGACGGATATCCTTCTGTCCATTTGTGAAAGGTCCATTGCGACATACTCCGACAGGGGTTCCTTGTTCTTGTCGAGCAACAGAACAATTGATGGTCGGAGACGCCTGAGGCCATTGACTTCAACTACCGTTCCTACCTCACCCGTATTCAACTCAACAAGTGATCCAGTGGGGTATAAACCTATCGCCTGGATAAATTTCTCTACAAGTTCGGCATGGTATTTCTTTCCGCGCAGTTCGTATAGCTCGGTAACAGCCCCGTGTGGCGACATGGGTTCGCTATTAACATACGAAGACTTGCTGGTCATTGCATCATAACTGTCGACGATGCCTGCAATCCGGGCAAATAACGAGATCGCATCATGCCCGCTTTTATCCAGTAATTCTTCTGGCAACTTGATGTTGCCTATATCAAGTAATAGCCCTCCCAGCGCGAGAGCCTTAAGCGATGACATTATCAATCCAAGATGGCGGCCGAAGGTTGTGCACCGTACGGAAGTGCCAAGAGATCGCGAATAATTACCATCACCCTCTCTTCTATGACTGATGACCCACATCATTGCAGCAGGATTCCTGACGATGCTCTCGGTCATTGTAGAAATACTCTTTTTGAGCATCTCTATATCAAGGTCTCTATCCTGCTTCAGGTCAGTCAAGATCCGATTCAGGTCATCGTTAATATTCTGGTAAATATCTTTTGCTGTCTGCAACTCGGATTTAAAACTTGTGGTGATCGGGTAGGTTGTTTTTCCTGATTGGTCGGAATCATGTCCGGGATGTTTTCTGGATGATGTTGCGTGGTGCGGGTCTTGCTGTGGCTGAACGTCTTTGCCCGTGCCATCCTGGGTTATTAAATAACGAGGATCAGGTGATAATCCTTTTTCCACGTCAACATAAACGTAATTGCAGTGCTTCCTTAGTTGCTCAAGATCATCATCTGATTTTATATTGATCCCTTCCAGTAAAAAGGGAGTCTCGATCCACGGACGATCCAGCCGCGAAACGTACATTCCGACTTCCAATCCTTCAACAATGGTTTTCACTTCCGTTTTCATAATCAAGCTTGTATAAGACAACTTAAAAAGAGGTCATGCCCTGTTAAGTCATTGAATTTCCAGGTTATCTTAAATACCATAGCTATGGCACCCTGAGATAACTCTGGACTCATTACTGCGACAATCGGCTGCCTGGACTGTTTCTTGAGCGCCAGGCTTGCTATCCGTCATTTGTCCATGACCTGGCATACTGATTCAGCATGGTTAACTAGACGCGCATTTGAATACGACGAATGTCTTCTTCTGGCCGGAAGTACGCGTTTAGCAGGCTGCCGGAATGTAGTGCAATCAGTGCAGTGTATGGCAGGTTTCTGGCTGAACTCGGACATTTATCAAAACATAATATGTGGGACGGATAAAGAGCAGCGTACCCGTCACTGATCTACAAGGCCGCTTCGCAGCCTTGGGTACGTCGCTTCGCTCCTTCGCCTACATGGATGTAGGTGAGGGGCGTGAGCAGGACGCGGAAGCTTTACCCGTCCTACTTCTCACGCCCTAAGGCACGATGACCAATGTCGGTACGAAAAAAAGCATCCGGCCAGTGAATCTTATCAACACAGG
>JAAXQM010000197.1 GCA_012974295.1 Dehalococcoidales bacterium | reverse complement strand
GGAAAATTGGCAGCGGGCCTCAGTGGAGCATCCTCAGAGATAGATTCGGGGTTGTCCGCATGAGCCCCGTAAGCTGTGTAACTGCTCATATAGAATAATTGACTAGCTCCTGCCTTCTCGCAAGCTTCGAGGAAGTTCTGTGAGCCCGTGATATTGATGCTATGAGTCCCTGTCTCATCGTGAATGGGTGTGACCTGAAATGCCAGGTGCACGGCGGTGTCGATCTCATTATCGATAAAGATATCGGCAAATGGCTTTCGTACATCCTGTTGGTAGAACTTCAGCTTGGAAGAGGTAACTCTGAGTTCCTTGATATCGAGGCCGATAATGCGCTCTACTTCGTCTTCCTGTTCCAGCCTGTCGAGCAACAGACCCCCGAGGTATCCCCCTATGCCAGTGATAGCCACGTTTTTCATGCTTTCCCCCTGCTTATCGGTTTGCCGTAGTATGGCCCTCTCGAAGTACTCTGTCAAGACCCTATGTCAATCAACTAGCATATTAAGAGAGAGTGCTGAAATAGTCTGATCAACCCCCTATATCCCCCAGTCTTGGGGGATATTTAAAGCTGGGGGACACCCCCAGACCCCCGGCAGGAAGCATCCTGCACCTCTATTTCAGCATTCTCTAAGAATAAAACATATATTTAGTGTTCTAAGAGCAATGGCCAGTTTTCATGTTTACAATTATGGCCATCCATATACCAATTATAAAGTGTCTAGAATGCTTTTTATAGCTAAGGCAGTATTTGGGTAGGTTGAAAGGGGTATAAAATAAGGGTCTACCCATTATCGGATAACCCCCAATTCTAGTGCGGATGCACTGCAATTCTAACCTGAAAACTGGCTTCGTTTTCTGTGGGTATTTGAACTAATTTAATTAGCTCGTGCGATATACTGAAGGTAAAGTACAATACTGCAAGATTGCTATAGATACTATGGAGCTGAGCAAATCCCCGTTATCCAAAAGCATGAATCGTCACCATAATAGAAGTAAGGACATCAACTCCCTCAATGAAGTTAAAAGGAACTGAGTTTGCTAAGGCGGTCAAAGTTGTGCCAGGAATCTATCCAGCGGACGGTGCCAGAACGGCAGCGCATCGCTATAGACTGAGTCTGCGCCCCGCCACCAAAATAACGTACCCCCTTCAGTAATTCACCGCTACTAACCCCGGTGGCAGCAAAAAACACATCGCCACTATCTATCAGATCCCCCGTCTTGTATACCTTGTCAACATCAACTCCCGCAGCTATGACGGCCTTTCTTTCGCTGTCATCCCGGGGCCAAGCCTTACATTGAATACCGCCTCCAACGCAGTGTATCGCCGCAGCGGAGAGGACCCCCTCTGTGGTGCCCCCGATGCCCATAAGCGCATCAACCTCTCTTTCAGGCAGAGCTGCCTCTATGCTCGCCGCAACATCACCGTCAGAAATCAATTTGACCCTGGCGCCAGCACCTCTAATATCCGATAACAACTGTTCGTGCCGCGGCCTGTCCAAAACTACCACTGTAAGTTCCGATATCTTCCTCTGCTTAGCTTTGGCTATGTTCTTTAAGTTCTCCGCCACCGGTGCGTTGATATCTATGCAGTCTTTTGCTTCCGGTCCGGTAACAATTTTATTCATATATACGAACTGTATGGGGCAGTGTATCGTCCCCTTGGCCGCAAGCGCTACTACAGAAATAGCTCCGGGAAGACCTCTGGCGACAAGGGTAGTCCCATCAATGGGATCAACAGCAATATCAACCTGTAAATCTGAGCCATCACCAATGCGCTCTCCTATATATAACATAGGAGCATGGTCCTTTTCTCCTTCCCCAATGACTACGATTCCGTCCATCTGGATATAGCCCAGTGTAGAACGCATGGCAGCTACCGCTGCCTCGTCTACCATTGTCTTATCACCCCTACCCAAATAACGAGCGGCAGCCATGGCCGCCGCTTCGGTGACCCGCACTAGTTCCATCGCAATATTGCGTTCAATCGGCTGGTGAGAATGCGCCATTTTCATATTCAGTTCTCCACGCTTAAGTAAAACTAAAAGAAGAAACGACTAATTAATTGTACTGCTATGTTAATTCAAATATGCGACAACGTCAAATATAAATCAGCCATGGCGGCGTCCCATAACTGGCTCAAGGGACTGGGAACTACCTGTACCGATATTCTTTCCAAGGGTCACCATGATTATGATAAAAAAGAGACTCCCAGAAGCCTAGTTTGCCCCTATCCCCTTCCACCCTTCGAGTGCTCATCATCAGGCCGTCTGTAACTAAGCAATTCTATATTTAAATTATATCAAATTTGCCAACGGCAATAGAAAACCGCGCATTAGTGCTTAGCAAGAGCATAGCGCAGCAACTTGGTTACCTGAGGGTGGTTTATAGAGCTAGCCCCATTATTCATATCACGACTAATAATCTACAAACTGTCTCACCAGGTCCATCGTCCCAACCACTTTCAACTTACGGAATAGCAGGGAAAAGCGTTCTTCAAGTGTGCTTCCAATTCCCGTCAGACTTTCTCCAGGCAGGTTCCACAGTTCGTTCTTGAAATCGCCAAATGCTTTTTTACGGGTCTTGTAGACGAATTGTTCTGACGTTTCCCCCTGCTTCATTTCACTTGCGTATTTATCCCGAAGATGCCGGTAAATTCTGTCCAGCAACTCTTTGGGGAAATAGGGGCTGTCAAAGACAATGTTTTGAAATCCGGTAGCCAGATGCACTTCCAGTGTGTCCCCCTGTGGGAAGAGGTCAAAAGCCTCATCAGGGAGAGTGGAGGCTCCATGCTGCACTGCACCACCCATACCATATTCTTTCCGTGCCGCTCGAGACAATTCTTTTAGAGCTTTGAAATCAATGTCAACGCTCGCCATTGACCCGTCAGGCAAAACTACTCCGCCGTGCGTCGTCCCGGTTTGAACGCTGATTTTGGAGAGTCCCCTGACGTTTGGCCCTAGCAGGCTGAGATATCCTATCATAAAGGCCTGAAGGTCTGCCACCGTGCTGTTGTGTCCACCTACTTCGCCGATTTCACCACCAACCGAGATTGTTATCCCCTGGGGCTCAATATCCCGTATAAATTTGGTCATATCCGCAGTGACCTGGCAATTCTCTTTCTGCTGTTCCTCAAGGCTTGACTTTTCCAAGTCAACGATAGTGGAAGCGTCAATATCAATGTTCAGAAAGCCGGCGCCTACTGCCTCACGTGCCAGCTCCCTGATGCTGTCCAATTCTCGTTCTGGTTCTGAATTGTATTTCGCGCGGTTAACCTGGAAGTGGTCTCCCTGGAGAAAAACCGGGCCTGTGAACCCCTCCGTGACTGCCGCCGCTAGTACGCAGGCGGCATACTCACCCGGCCTTTGCGCGGTATAGCCTATCTCAGAACGAGCAATTTCGAAAATAAAAGCACCAACCCTATCCTTCAGGGCAGCTCTAAATACCGCCCTGGCCACTTGATAAGTTATGCCGCGGATGTTTATTGCTGGAACAGTGATTCCATTGTACAGCCCCTTGCCAGCAGCCCGGTACAGGCCGTCAATGCTTGCTAAAACTATACCCTGTGCCGAAGCGAATTGCCGGATTTTCTCGCGGCTATGTTCCCTTACCTCATCAGCACCAAAGACGGCGTTTTCTACCAGAGTATCAACCTCGCCCGGTGTCACAGACACGCCTTTTCTCAGTCTGGTATTTCCTGACTGTTCCGCAGAAGTCATTTCATCTTTTGATCGGTCATAGTCTCGGTACATCTTGTTCTTCCTCCCCAGAATAGACCGGCGCCCGTTGTATCTCTCGACATCATACATAGTCTTGACGTCGACGTACTTCAGCTTGCCGATGACCTTTTCCAGCGGGCGTGCTGTGATCCTACCATTCTTATAGCACACCATCTTCCCAAAGTCCCTCATCATAACCAGGTTCATAGCAGCAATGCCAAAGTACCGCCCCATTCTTCGGTCGTAGGCACATGGCACTCCCCCCCGCTGCAGATGGCTTAGGACAACCCATCGTGTTTCTAGTTCGGTACCCTTCTGGATCTCGTCAGCCAAAAACTCGCCAATTCCACCCAGAGCCTTGTGGCCGAAGCTATCCACGCGTTGCTCCCTCGTAAATTGGTCGTATCCCGCTGGCTTAGCTCCTTCCGCCACGATGATAATATCGTATCTGGTCTTGGCTCTCCAGCCTTCGAGAACCAACTCATTCACCTTTTCAATTGAAAAACCATGCTCCGGGATCAGGATAATGTAGGCGCCACTTGATTCTCCGCCTTCAAGAGCGAGCCAGCCAGTTTCCCTCCCCATTGTCTCCACAACAAATATTCTCTTGTGTGAACCGGCGGTTGTCCTCAGCCGGTCAACCTCCTGAGTGATAGTATCCAAAGCTGTCTCAAATCCCAGAGTATAGTCGGTCTCACACAAATCCTTGTCAATAGTCTTGGGAATGCCAACTACATTGACGTCTTCACGTGCCAGCTTATGAGCCACACCCAGGGTGTCATCCCCTCCGATGACTATCAGGGCGTCCAAGCCAAGCGCTTCTATATTGGTTAATACCAACTTCGATTGGACATCCTTAGGATCATAGGGATTGGTTCGTGAGGTGCCAAGCATAGTGCCGCCGTACCTGTCCCAGGTCCTTACGGTTTCCTGAGTCAGGGGTATGACGAACTGCTCAG
>JAAXQM010000177.1 GCA_012974295.1 Dehalococcoidales bacterium | reverse complement strand
ATATAACTGTTTATATGTTATGGAACAACAACCTGTCAAGCACTGAATCAAGTCAGGGAATAGCGTGAAGTTTATGCAAGCTACCTTGTTTGGCATATAGGGCAATTGCGCAACCATCGTTCCTAAGGTATACTGAATGTTGTTGAGTTATGGCAAAAAAGACCGATATCAGAACACTTATAGATAAGACGCAGGAGTATCTATCCAGCGATACCCTGACGCTCATTGAGGATGCTTACGAATTTGTTTCCCAGACATACAATGATGATACGGAGCATGCCGTTGACACCGCTATAACTATTGCTGAGCTTCAGCTCGATGAGCGCTGTATTGCAGCAGCGTTGCTTCATGAAATCCCGGTTATACACGGGGTAAGCACAGCCGAATTGGAAGAAAAATTCGGCCCCGATGTGGCAAAGCTGGTTGAAGGTGTAGGGAAACTGGCAAAGGTATCATGGCCGGAGGAGACTAAGCCAAAAAAGACCGCTATCGATGCCGAAGCCCACACCGAGAGCCTGCGGAAGATGCTCGTGGCGATGTCCGAGGACATCCGGGTGGTCTTTATCAAGCTGGCCTGCCGCCTTCATAAGATGCACATCCTAAATCGTGTGCCCCCGGCGAAGCAGCAGGCGATGGCCGAAGAGACCATGGAGATATTCGCTCCTGTAGCCCACCGTCTGGGCATCTGGCAGATAAAGTGGCAACTGGAGGATCTTTCCTTCCGCTACCTGGAGCCGAAGAAATATCAGAGCATCGTTAAACTGGTCGCCGGTCGACAAGAAGAGAGGGAGAAGTATATTGCCCTTATCACCGGTATCCTCGGGGAGGAGATGGGGAAAGCGGGGATCGACGCCGTCGTTACAGGAAGGTCGAAGAACATCTACGGTATATATAAGAAGATGGAGAAATATGCCGCCCAGGGTAAGGAGTTTAGCGAAATCAACGACCTTCTGGGTTTCCGCATCCTGGTGAATGAGGTTACCGATTGCTACAGCGCCCTGGGGACGGTTCATAGCCTTTGGCACCCCCTGCCCAAGCAGTATGACGATTACATCGTAAACCCCAGGGGAGGGGTGTATAAGGCACTCCACACCACGGTGATGTGCATGGGTACCACCCCCCTCGAGATACAGATACGCACACACGAAATGCACAGGGTTGCAGAGTACGGCATTGCCGCCCACTGGCGCTACAAGGAGGGGACGACAGGGGATGTAGGATTTGAGGAGAGGCTTGCGATGCTGCGCCAACTCCTCGATTGGTATAAGGATGTTGGTGGCGCCGATCTCGTGGAGTCGATAAACGCCGATGTCTTCGGCGATCGCGTTCTGGTATATACCCCCCAGGGCGATATAAAGGACCTGCCTGCAACTTCCACTCCACTTGATTTCGCCTATCGCGTCCACACCGATCTTGGTCATCGCTGTATCGGGGCAAAGATTAACGGGAAAATGGTCTCCCTAATCTACCAACTACAAAACGGCGATACTGTAGAAATTCTCTCCACCAAGAAGGATAAAGGGCCTAGTCGGGATTGGCTCAACCCAGCCCTGGGCTATCTTAATACCTCTCATGCCAGGGTGAAAGTCAGACAGTGGTTCCGCAAGCAGGAGCGCGGCGAAAACATACAGCGTGGCCGGGAACTCGTGGAAAAGGAGCTTCGTCGCGTGGGGATATCCATATCAGATGAGGAGCTTGCCGATCTATTTAAGCGTGATAGCGTGGAGGATTTCTTTGCTGCCATTGGCTATGGCGATATTAGTCCCCATCAAATCGCCACGAAGCTTACCGTGGCGCAAGAGAAACCATTCCCCGAAATTGCACCGGCTCAGAAAGAAGTTAAATCTGCAATTCAGGTAATGGGGGTGGGGGACCTGTTGACTCACATCGCCCCCTGCTGCAATCCCGTGCCCGGGGAGAAGATCATCGGCTACGTGACCCGCACCAAGGGGATAAGCGTGCATCGCAGTGACTGCACCAACATCGCTAACATAGATGAGAAGGAGCGCCTCATTAAGGTGGACTGGGGTCAGCAGGACCAATTCTATTCCGTGCCCGTTCATATAGAGGCATTTGATCATGTTGGCCTGCTGCGGGATATTTCCGCCATAGTCGCAGAGGAGGGGGTGAACATAGCTACCGTAAATATCGACAACCACGAGGACCATATAACCGCGATATTACTTACCCTTCAGACAAGAAGTATCAGCCAGTTAAGCCGGCTATTCTCCAAGCTAGAGGGGGTGCGCGGAGTGATAAGCGTGACACGACAAACATAGGAGGTATGAAGTTTGACCAGTAAAAGTTCAGCCGAGAAAGCAGGACGCGTAGCACAAAAACAGGCGCAGCGAAATAAACCCATAAACAGCTCGGTGAAGACTGCCATCACCAAGGCGAGAAAGCTTATATTGCAAAAGGACTTCGATGCGGCTCAGGAGGCGGTAAAGAACGCATCGGTGGCTCTGGATAAGGCAGCCCAAAAGGGCGTGATCCATCGCAATAATGCCGCCCGCCGAAAGTCCCGCCTGGTGAAGCAGCTTAACGATGCGCTCGCCGCCAGCACCCAGCAGAAAAATTAAGGTAAACCCCGGACAACTGAAGCAACACCGTCCCTTCGGGCGGTGTTTTTTATCCAAAATTATTATTCCTTTCGGATAGACCGGTTACAAATAATATCGTGGATTTAGCCTCACCTGTCACTGTGAGAGATCATGTGGCGAATCAACCTCTACATATAAGAGGTTGACAAACATTCCCTCTTAAGTTAACTTATTAGAACATGTGTTCGAGGGGAGAGACATGAAACAGCTTTCTGATAAGCAGTCGCGCATGATGAACTTCCTTCACCGTTTTTTCCACGAGCGGGGCTACCCACCCACGATCAGGGACATCCAGAGCGGGTGCCAAATAAGCTCCACTTCGGTGGTTGACTATAATCTCAGGATTCTGGAGCGAGAGGGGTATATCCACCGAGATCGGGAGGTCTCCCGTGGTATTGAGCTGGGGACGCTGCGCGTCGTGCGCGTACCCATCATCGGGTACATCGCTGCCGGCGAACCGATACCCGTTCCCACCTCCGATACCTGGAACGCGGAGGAAATCGATTCTCTGGAGGTCACCGAGGCGCTTACCCGGGGCAAATCAGGGATCTATGCCCTTAAGGTGAAGGGGAGATCGATGATCGACGCCATGATCATCGAAGGCGACACGGTGCTCATGGAGCAGGCTACTACCGCAGAGAATGGAGAGATGGTGGCCGCCTGGCTAAAGCAGGAGGAGGAGGCTACCCTGAAGCGGTTTTACCTGGAGTCAGGGAGAGTCCGCCTCCAGCCAGCGAACGAGGAGATGGCCCCCATCTACGTAGACCCGGAGAATGTGTCGATCCAGGGGAAGGTCATCGGGGTCATCAGAAAGCTGGGGTGAATATGCTATCGCTGCGGTTCAATGATCACCTTTATGGACTCCCCGGCAGCAGCGACGAGCTGGAAGCCCAGCCCTGTCTCCGCCAGGCTGAGGCGGTGGGTGATCATGTCGTTAAATTTGAACCTTTGACTTCGGATCAGCTCCAGCGCCGTGGTATAGTCGGCGGGGCTGCCAGCATAGGATGTGGTCAGCGTTATATCGTTCTTATAGAACAGCTCAGTCACCGGAATGGTAATGGTGACATCCTTTTCCGCTGCGGCGAAGAATAGAACGGTGCCCCCACGCTCTACCGATTTTAACGCCTGAGTTAGGGCTGACGGCGCTCCCGTGCATACCACCACCAGGTCGGCAAGACGACCGTCATTGAGCTGACGAAGGCCAGCCGGTATATCTTCCTCCGCGTGTATGGTGGCATCAGCACCAAATCGATGCGCCGCATCCAACCGATGTTGGGAGATATCCGCAGCTACCACAAGAGAAGCTCCCAGCCTACCGGCCAGTTGCACATGAATCAGCCCGGCAATGCCGCTCCCTATGACAAGCACGCTCTGGCCCGGCTGAAGGTTCGCCATCCTTTGCCCGCGCAGTACACAGGCCAGCGGCTCGGCGAAGCATGCATCCTCGAAGGATACCTCGTCGGGTAATCGAAACACACCACGATCCACATTGATCGCCGGCAATCGCAGAAACTCAGCAAAGCCTCCGGGATAGAATTTCGTACTTCGCAGCGTATCACAAACGGTGTGATGACCGCTCAGGCAGTAATGGCAGGTGTTGCAGGGGACATGATGGGCTGCAGTAACCCGATCCCCTTTTTTAAACTGCGTCACACCCTCCCCTACATCGACAACAACACCAGCGATCTCATGGCCGAGCACCAGGGGCGCCTTGGAGATACGATCCCATTCCATGACATCGCTGCCACATATTCCGCTGGCCTCAACCCTCACCAGAAGCTCACCGGGGCCAATATTTGGAACGGGCATCTCCTCCACCCGTACATCCCTGTTGTTATAGTACATTGCAACACGCATGATGGTTTTCCTTCCTACTATTTCCAATATTTACTGCTCGGCAAAGCCGTGTCATCAGAAGTCACACAAATCATTGAGAGAATTCTGAAATTCTCCCAATCAACCCCCTAATCCCTCAATCTTGGGGGATTTTTATAAGTTGGGGGACACCCCCAGACCCCCGGCAGGAAGTATCCTGCACCTCTTTTTCAGCCGTCCCATAATATATCACCCTCGTTTCCTCAAAGATAATGAAT
>JAAXQM010000038.1 GCA_012974295.1 Dehalococcoidales bacterium | reverse complement strand
GTACAGATTAATCGTCAAGACTGTGAAGCCCGAATCTACATATGTGGTGTAGAGCCTGAAGATGAGCTACTCACAGAAGATAAAACCATGTTCTTATTCTGTGACGCCGAAGCAAATATTATAACGGATATTATTGATAAGTCAGTTGAACAGGATGCCAGGCATTGTGTTGAGCAGTTAAACCAGCAGGGCAAAATAGCAGCTGCACTTTATACAGAGATTGTCCCGGGGGAATCTGTTACTTTTGCTGTTGAAGTTGATGGCAACCTGGTCATGGCGTTGGCACAAATCCATAGGTTTGCTCTTGAGACCGGGGTTATTCATGATGAGCTGAAGGAATATCCAGCGCAGATAATAAAATTGGGTGAGAGTAAACTTAAAGAACTACGGAAAGAGTACGAGCAGAACTCTTCAATTATTTCTGAGACGCCGGTACCTGAGGAAAAAGTAACGGTTGATGAATTCATTAACGAAATAGAAAACACTACAGAAGTTGTTATTAGCTCGGATATTCCAGAAACACTCGAATCTGAGGAAAAAGTAACAGTCGATGAATTGGTCAACGAAATAGAAAACACTGCAGAAGTTGCTATTAGCTCGGATATTCCCGGAACACCCGAACCTGAGGAAAAAGTAACAGTTGATGAATTAGTCAACGAAATAGAAAACACTGCAGAAGCTGCTATTAGCCCGGATATTCCTGGAACACCCGAACCTGAGGTGGAAGCAACAGTTGACGAAATAGTGAACAGAATTGAACCTGCCGCTAGAGTTGATACTAGCACGGCGAGAGACCATCGCAGGTTAGCCTTAAATCACAGGCTGAAGGATGAATGGGATGAAGCTATCGTTGAGTACACCAAGGCTATGGAATTGGACAGCGATTATGTTTTAGCCTATTTTGAGCGTGGAGAGCTTTTCCAACGACAGGGCAAGAAAGCTGATGCGATTGCTGATTTTGAAAAATCAATGAGCCTATCACAGAAAGAAGATCTCACGGTAGCGGCCAAACGACATATCAGTGATTTAAGCAAATAGAGTTGGTCTATCTACCTCTGACTGGGGATTTAGGAGGCTACCCATTTCGGGTGGCCTTTCTCTTATAGAGGCTAGGGAACTCTCACATTTCTATTAAACAGCCTGCGTTTGATTGCCTTTTTGTCGCTAGGAGATGGGCTTTTGATAGCCTCATCTGTAGTGGGCGGGCTTTTCATAGCCTTAATAGTTGCCCGATGCATCTCCTGGGCATTCAAGTGTCGCCACCAGAGTAGTGAAATAGCCAGATCTGGATTCTCCTTCGCCCATTCAACTTGTTTAGGTGCCGGTGTCGCATCTAACTGGATAAGCGTACCTGCCATAGCACTATCCAATCTTCGTCTTTTACTGGAACTGGACGATGTAAACTGAGAACAGTTGCACATGATACAACTTCCATGCCCTTCCTCAAAACAGCCTTCACCTTTCTTCATATAGCCAGTGTATTTGGCACGATGGTCCGACTTGAAATGGTGACACGTGCATAATTCATCGTCAACCCAATCTTCATCCTGTTTTACCTCATCATCTGCCATCTATTCAGCTCCTTCCGAAGTTAGCTATAGGATTAGTTTTGAACTGTGCCCAAAGCGCATGAAACTTCATGACTTCTCTTATAGGTCATACTCTATACTAAATAGTAATTCCTTACAAGACTATAGAGACTGTTGAAAAAGAGGTGCAGGATACTTCCTGCCGGGGGCCTGGGGGTGTCCCCCCAGCTTTAAAAATCCCCCAATCTTGGGGGACATAGGGGGTTGATTGGGAGTATTTCAGCTGTCTCCCATAAATGGCACAGCGATATGCTCGCTCTATTAACTTTGGCGATAGCTTGAAGTTTTATTAACCTCCCCTTTCTTGAAGGCAAGATGCTATTGTGCTTCAATAGTGGCTCGGAATTTGACAGGAGAGGATCAGAGGCCTCGAGGTACATGTCAAACTCCTAACACTGGCAAAGTTCCCAGATAAAAGCGTATCATCGGAAGGGGATAGCCCGGGCGGAGTAGCATTGACAGATAAAGCTTTCCAAGAGTATCATCGCATGCACATAGGGCAGGAGGAAGGCAATGACAGAAGAGGGTCTGCCGGTATTCACTATTGAAGTGCCAAGAAAAGAAAGAAAAGACAGGTTTAACATTCAGGAATTATTAGAAGAAGCGAGGGTATATCACCATAGTTGTGAGGGTGGAAGGGTTCATCTTCGTAGGGAGAAATTCCCAAAAACAAGTCGTTGGCATCTAAACTGCTCAAGGTGCAAAATAAAGCGATCCTTTTTTATTTTCGACAAAGAGCGTATTGATATCTGCAAGACTGCAATTGATGGCAAAGAAAGAGAAGTATCTACTTTAGTGAAGGTACGCCAGAAAGGTCAGTCTCCACCTCTTGCCCAAAAGGAATAAGACCTCAGCTCCGGGGGTCTGGGGGTGTCCCCCAGCTTCAAAAAGTCTCCTCAAGATTGGGGGATACAGGGGATTGATTGAGAGTATTTCGGCAGTCGCATACAAATATGCCCTATGAAAAACTCCTATTCGGCTTAGCCAGTACTCCGCTCCCCTTTTATCTGCCGAAATTTACGGTATCAAGAATCTCAACGATATCATTTGCCTGGAAAGGCTTATGGATGAGGAACATTGATCCCAAGGCCATTGCTTGCTTGGCCCAAATAGAATAACCATAAGCGGTGATAGTGATTACCACCACTTCGTCATCTTTCTCCTTTATCGCAGAGAGGGTATCCACACCGCTTATTCCGGGCAATACGAGGTCCAAGAAAATCAGGTCGAAATGCTGGCTTTCCACCTGTTTAATGGCTTCCTCTCCACTCCCTACACTAACTGCATTACACCCTTCTTGCTGAATAATCTCACAGAGCATCTCCTGTATTGCGGGGTCGTCGTCAACGACAAGCACACTCCTTTTAGTAACTATCGCCTCATTATTCATTTTCGTCCTCCGGAAACCCATTAAACCAATTCTATCGTCATGCTTAAAAAACTCTAAGGAAAATAAATAAGATGAAAAGAATAGCCCCAATTATCGGCAGGATGTATCTGCCAAAATTTCGCATGGTCGTGGATTGATCATTGTGAGAATCGAAGGTTTGGAAGAATTTATGTTCTTCCGGTAGTATCCAACAAATCAGCGAGAATAGCACGCAAGCAGAGCCACACACTAAAAGTATTGTCTCGCCTACCCCCATGCTTATAGTCTCAGTTGCCTTTTCAAATCCTCTTTATAGATACTCGCGCTAAATTGGTTTGGCTGGCCCTATATTTGAAGGCAAATCTATTTCTTTAATTCCTCGATATGTCGATTTGCCGGTTTAAGAGTCTCTCGGTCACGCGATAGAGTGATTACTTTCTCAAAATCGGCAATCGCATCAGGTTTCTTACCCTGTCGTTTAAAAAGCTCCCCACGTTCATAATGCGCTAAGACCCAATTGTCATCCAGTTCAATTGCCTTGGTGTACTCCTCTATAGCATCGTCCCATTCATCCCTCAAGCTGTGATTTAAAGCCCGACTGCGATGGTCTTTTGCTAAAACAGGAACAGCTTCACTGGGTGTTTCCGTTTTATGGTCTATATTGTCAATTTCCGCTTCCCCATTAACAATATGAGGTTGGGGTTCTGCTATCTGAGGTTGTCCCCTATCTTTATCTCCAGGTCGGCCCGGGGTATCGAAAGATTTTCCGCAGTTATAACATACCCAATCCTTATCTATTACGCTCCTACGCAGCTTATCCGCCCTCCCGCAAAAGGGGCAAAGTTCACTTTTTTTAACTTCAGTATCCATCTCAATTACCTTCCTCTTACAGCTTTTTTACATATAGGGGTAACGCTCTACGATTGTCTACCTCTCGCCCTTTGTGTGGTGAATATACTCCGGCGAGCATAACCTGTCAAGTAGGTACTCTTATTGGGAGTGCATCAAGAGTCTTATATCGAAATCAGTAAAGGTGTTTTTTAGAGTGCCTTATTTGTTCTCTGCGGGTAAAACCGGTTTGTTTAAGCAGGATTAGCCTGGAAAAGAGGGGGGGCTACCTTCGTCACATTACAGCTATCCTCTTAATCTACTTAACCCCACTATTATTTATACATCGGGGTGTATTACGGTAACAGTATCTGCCACTCGCAGGGTCCAGTGACGCACACCAAGTAGTCAAATGTATGACCACCACCCAGAGTCGCCAGGTTGGTTCCCGGAGCATCAGGTGCCCAGAACAGCCACTCATCGCTGTTCCACCAATACACACCTTGAATGTCTTGCGGAATAGTGCCGGGGTCGATTTCAGACGGCACCACATGCCCGCTGTAGGCATCAGGCAGATGCTTGGGGAAGCAGCCCCCGCTGGGAAAGGTCCATACATGTGGCGGCATGGGAGTTGATGATGGTAGTGCTGTCGGGGAGGGCGTTGGAATAGGAGTAGCTGTCGGCACTGATTCTTCACCGTCACCACAGGCGAATCCTGACACCAACATAATACCTACAAGCAATACCACAGCAATTCTAGCTATTTTCATCGCCTACCTCTAGACCGGTGTAATGAGAATACTTCAGGGAGATTCTCCTGTCAACACTCGTGCGAGTATAAAGCCAGGCCAGTAGTGGCTGTTTTGTTGAATATACTGACGTTAGGTGAGACTAATGAATACTATGAGAC
>JAAXQM010000290.1 GCA_012974295.1 Dehalococcoidales bacterium | reverse complement strand
TCACCTTTGATTACACTACGGATGACCCGGGTGGTGTATATATTTGGGCTACACCCTATACGGATGGATCACACACCCCATATGGTTCATACGCTGCATCTGGCTTGCTTCCTGCCTATGCTGGGAGCGGAAGTCGATATATATCCCCTCAATCGGGACCGGTTGAAGTAGACCAGCTAAGATTTACGATGACAAATGCGGATGGGAGCGTTACCTACCTCGAATTTTTCATCGACGTCTCGTATGGGTATGGTGCACCTCCAAACGACACCAACCCTTGGCCTTTCTGCACAGCGGGCTTCTTTCCTCAACATATGCCCGATTCCTATACTGGCGAGGTTGTATTGGGCGACTTGAATCCTACCACAATTCCACCTGAGGTGCAGGGAGTATATTGGTATGATTGCTCTACCTCAGAATGGAAGTTCTGGGCTCCCGGAGTACCCGGGACCACATTGACCACCCTTGGAGGTGGACATACATATAACTACATGGTATCGGTCACTGGTAGCTGCGATTGGGATATTCCATTGCCATAAGACTTCCGACCTTTGTAGGATATCCAGCGCAAGAGATTACGAGGGGCTACCCGATTCTGGGTAGCCCCCATAATTATCACCGACTCACGTTCAAACTGAAGCTGGGAAAAAGCTAACGGAAAGCTAACGGAAGGAATGAAACAGGCTGTCACTGGCTGGTACTTTACGAACAAACAGATATTTTCCTTATTGACACAAAAGTTCTATTTTGTACGTAAAATCGCTGTTTGGGACACTGTCCAACAGATTCGTAAACCGCAGGCCGTCGGTTCGAATCCGACCGCTGGCTCCAGCTATATTCAGTGATATCCTGCTGGCCTTACACACTATGTAGGATTAGCAGTTTTTTATGCCCAGAACACGCAGGCAGGACCTCTAAGAAAGATTTGGTGGGAGCTACTCGCTAAAATGTGGAATGTTACGGAGACTGCTGAAATAGCCTCAATCAACCCCCAAATCTTGGGGGGTCTTTTTTTAAGCTGGGGGACACCCTCAGACACCCGACATAATGTATCCTGTACTTCTTTTTCAGTAGACTCTTATAGTTCTAGCTTCCAGTATGGGGGTTCCACCATTCCATCTGGCTCATATATGCCCAATTTTATTTTGGAAGCTTCTAAATCCTCTGGAAGCTGAAAAATCGCCCAACCCGCTTGTAACTCCCCCGGTAGTAGAGTTGTATTTGCAGTATATGTATCGAAGTTCTCGCACCATATATAACTAGTATACTGTGCAGTCTCGACTCCTCTATACAGCGAGCCTATATAAGGATTGTCATGTGGAGTTCCCCCAATATTTTCAGCTTCAAAATAAACCCATAGATATGTAGCCCAGTGCTCAGGATGAAATTCATACTCGCCATCCGGCCAACAAGGATTAACACAAGATATATTATCCGAAATCTTATATTCAACTGCTATGAGTGAGATGGTATCCTCAAGGACAACGCTTTCGCCCAACGATAAAGTTTCCTCGCTAGCGCAGCCCATTCCCGTCAACACGACCAGTAAACAGACCGATAACACCAAATATACCATGTTCTTCGCTAATTTCATTACCTGGGCCCCCTTTCTCGCATTAGGAAAGAATACTCCGTTGTTTTTTACCTGTCAAGCAATATTTACTTAAGTTATATGACTTCTTGATAGACCGTTCACTACAATTACATCTAAAGCAGTAATATTCGAAGCATTATTGTGGAGCACATATATGATACTTGGGGTTTTCTTCATGTGTGGGCCACTCGTCTACTACCCCGCTTTTCTATTAGGTCATACCACTGCCGGCTCGTATGCCGGCTCGTATGCGCTTGACAATATTAGTTAATCTCTATATACATATATTCAGCGTACTTACGATAATTCGTCGGTGATGGTTATAGTGGAGATATGGAGATCTCCCAATTAGGAGGTCTCCTCGCTCGGTTAGTAGTAGAATTGTCTTATATCAACTGCGAAGAACCAATATTATAGGGAGTAATTCCTTTTTGTTATCGGTATCGAGGAGGTCATAATGATAGAGATTCGAGACAAGGAAACAGGCAAGCCACTGGGCACAATCTCCGAGGAACAGCTACAATTCCTCATCGATAATCTGGAAGAGGAATATGCAGAGGATATGGACTACTATATCAACGCTGCTACCCTTGAAATGTTCGAAGAGCGCGGAATAGATGCTGGACTGCTCAAGCTCCTGCGTGATGCTCTTGGCACACGGGAGGACATGGAGATCGTGTGGTCCAAGCCCTGATCCTATCCGTTCCATCGTTCTGCCATAAAGAATATATCTATATTGCGATTTCGGTATCAACAGCCCCTTCAATAGCTCTGCCATATTCTGCGGACTATTCATGCACAGTAACGAACACCAATTTAAGTACTTTAAGGAGCCTATTATGAACGAAGCCGAGAACCCCGCAAATATTGACGCTCTTATTGCCGACCTGACATGTGATGATGTATTGAAATGTCAGACGGCAAGACGGACCCTGGTCGATATGGGCAGTCCGGCGGTCGCTCCTTTTATTGAAGCCCTCTCAAGCCCTATACACTGGGTACGATGGGAAGCAGCCAAAGGCCTCGGCGAGATCGGTGATCCAGCAGCAATTGACGCATTGGTCCAAGCGCTGGAAGACCTGAATTTCGACGTCCGTTGGC
This sequence comes from Dehalococcoidales bacterium, assembly GCA_012974295.1. Lineage (GTDB taxonomy): Bacteria > Chloroflexota > Dehalococcoidia > E44-bin15 > E44-bin15 > JAAXQM01. Next base: position 2,021 of record JAAXQM010000290.1, on the reverse strand, counting down.
TGGCTGCAGAGGGATTGATCCGTATCGGCAGCGATTCAGTAGTGCCGGTGCTAAAAGCGCTCATTCACCGTCCAGATTCGGTCAAGATGCGGATGGGTGCACATCATGTGCTCCATGACTTGTCCAGAGACGGGTCTCAAGAGTTGCTGCAACCTCTCCTGAATGCGCTGGATAATCTCGAATCGCCGGAGGTTCCCCTGTTAGCAATGAAGGTTCTCAACAAGATAGAGTGAATTACGCATCATCATCCGATGAATAATCACCCCATGCCACCTCTAAACGATTAGCCAGCTTATACCTCTGTCATTACAAATAGAAGCCCTATTGTTATTGATAGCTCTGCGCTTTCTATCAGTACGAGTGATTAAAGGACCGAAGAATCTTACTGGGGGTAAACTCCGCAAGCTCAATGCCATGAGCAATGGGTAAGCAGGTATGGGACGGTGAGATTGCTACGGCACTTCGTGTCTCGCAATGACAGCGGAAATAGTCTGGCGATAATATATCACTAGTATATTGGACTTATTAAAGCAGTCAAATTTGACAAAACTACAAACTTGTGATAGTCTCCCCTAATTTAATCGACATAAGAAAAAAGCACACAAATAGGATAGCGCTCGCGATTAATTTAAATAATAAGAAAGGAGGATTGTACTATGAGCGTATTACTTATTCTAGGGGCAATACCTGGTTTCTTCTTCGCTTCCTGGCTCGTCATGATTATGGTAGGGGCGTTTGTCGCGTCACCAACAGGTATACCACCAATAGGCTATTGGACCTCTACGTTGGTAACCATCACACTATGGATGGGTGTAACACCTCTTATCGCAGCTTCACGTCGGAAAAAGGGAAAGTGCTAGAGTGTAAGCTACATTCAAGTTGTGGGTAAGTGCGGGGAGCTATGCGTGATCCTTAGTGGCTGCCTTTTGCAGCTATTGCAGGTATGTCTATTGTAGCAGGGGGTGGAAAGAAAAGAGCAGAAGGGGGAAGATCACCCTTTTCTTATATGACATAAAGAATAACGTGGAGGGATCTATGAGTTTAGCGGAGATCAGTGGAATCGTGGGGGGAATCATTAGCATAGCCTTCGGTTTACTGGTAATTGTGTGGCCGCGTTTACTTCGATACATCGTAGGCATATACTTCATTATTATTGGTGTAATCGCTATCGTTAACGCATTATAGCAGCCTTCCTCCCGAGTAGCGTTTTGCGAAGGAGAGGCCAGCCCATTTTATAGATGAGCGACTCTTCCTTGGGTAGTTGACCGCAATGAACCCTCCGGTGGCCGTTATTGGATATCTATCTCCAAATAGATACAACACAGCGACGTATAGAGAATGCTGAAATAAGAGGCAGGTTACTTATACTTGGATAACCTGCCTCTATGCGTTTCCTCAGTTTTCAGGCTATTATATTCAGGTTCTGTTCATAATTTCAACGAAGAATCTACAGCTTTTTACCCTCTCCGTTGCTTTCATCCAGAATCTTCATTTTATACAACAACAATAAACAGGAAGCAAATCGGAACTGCTATATACACACCGGTTGATAATGAAGCCCTCGAATTCTTAGCCGGTGTATGTTCTAGACAGAGCGATAAATTCCCTTCTTGATGTCCTCGAGGTTTTTCAGGAGATCGTTGTGTTTCCTCTCGTCCTCCAATAAATAGTTCAACAGGTACTCTTGAACGATCATGCCCTGCTGGCCCTTCAAAGAGGCAATCGTCTGTTCAGCTATTTCCACAGTCTTTTTCTCGAGGGTAATGTGGTTCTCGATCATACCCCATATTGCAGCAAGCTCATCAGGTGTCAGGGATACTGCCTTGTGCTCAATACTATCTGCGATGAACTCCTGAACACGGTAGTGCATCTGCGAGTCGCGCTGTATGATCTCCATAACAAGGCGGAGAAGCGGATTCTCCGTTTTTTCGATCATCTGACCCGTTGACGAAACAGAGGCGTCTTCTATTTTCTGCCATTTTCTCATGTTGGAGACCAGTCCGGATTGCACATCTTTTGTC
>JAAXQM010000293.1 GCA_012974295.1 Dehalococcoidales bacterium | reverse complement strand
ATGATATTCTCCCGGGCCACCCCCGCATCCAGTGCCAGATCAATGCCCCTCTTAAGGGAGGCAATAACCTCAGGGATAATCTCCCCATAGGCTACTTCCCGCTGATTGGCCATGATTATTAGAGGTACCCCCCATTCCGCAGCAACCCGTGCAAGCTCTGTATTGTGCCTCAGTCCCCAGATATCGTTAATCATCCCGGCTCCAGCCTCAAGTGCACGTCTTGCCACTTCAGGTTTATAGGTATCAATGCTGATGGGCACCGTAATCTCCTTAGCCAGCTTTTCAATCACCGGTATAACCCGTGCCAGCTCCTTCTCGGCAGACACCGGCGACGATTGGGGACGGGTGGACTCACCCCCCACATCGAGGATGTCAGCACCCTCAGCTACGAGGCGTCTTGCCTGAGCCAGAGCTTCAGCAATGTCGCCTCCTAATCCATCGCCGGAGAAGGAATCGGGGGTGATATTCAACACGCCCATTATGAAGGTACGCTCCCCCCATCGGAATTCCCGATCGCCACATACGGTAACGCCAAGATCAGTGCTCATCGTCTTGAATTCTAGCACAAGCTCATAGGGTTTAGAATACTTGACAACTATTGGTTGGAGACACCATACTGGCCTGTGTATCGCGGAGGTAGGAAGTGGAGCTACTGAGAACTTTGCTCTTTGTCCCCGGCAACCGGCAAAACATGATCGAGAAAGCACTGCATCTTCACGCTGATGCACTCGTTTTAGACCTTGAAGATTCGGTGCCCATATCAGAGAAAGCCAGTGCCAGAGCCCAGGTAAGGGATTCGCTACCTAAGTTAACGCAACAGGGAGCAGCAGGAGTAAAACGAAAAGGGCGAAAGGTCTTTGTACGTATCAACTCCATCGCCAGCGGCCTGGCTGAGGATGACCTGGAGGCTGTGATAACCTCCGACATCGACGGAATCAATCAACCCAAGCCCGCCACAGGAAGTGATATTAAGGAAATAGCAGCAATCATTGAGCGTCTGGAAAGAGAACGGGGAATCACTGCCGGTCATATCAAGCTCATTCCATGGGTGGAGACTGCCAGGGGACTTATCAATGCCTTCGATATCGCCAGCGCCTCCCCCAGGGTAGTGGGCATCTCCTTTGGCGCCGAAGATTTCACCCTGGACACAGGCATAACACGCACCGAAGATGGCAGCGAACTCCTATATCCCAGGACAATGGTTGTCATCGCTGCAAAAGCGGCTAATGTTATCCCCATAGATACCCCTTATAATAACTTCAGGGATGAGGCAGGACTGATTAATGAGGCTGCACTGGCCCGAAGGCTTGGCTTCGAAGGAAAGTGCCTCATTCACCCCAGCCAGATAGAGCCAGTAAATAGCATTTTCTGTCCCTCACCGGATGAGGTAGACCATGCCAGGAGAGTAATAGCCGCCTTTGAGGCTGCTGTAGCCGAGGGTTTCGCCTCAACCTCCCTTGATGGCAAGATGATCGATATTCCCATAGCAACCAGGGCAAGAAGACTGCTCATGACAGCGGATTTTATCGCCGGGAAATAACCGGAAAGACAGCCGTCTTTATTGCATTTTTAGGTTCAGAGTTATATAATTTGGCATGTGATGATTTTCACAAACTTGATTGTAGGGAGGGGATATGGCGATCGAGAAAAAGATTGAGAATCTAGCCAAGCTGAGGGCGGAGTCGCAACTGGGCGGGGGCGAAAAGCGCATCGCGGCGCAGCGTGAGAAGGGCAAGCTCACAGCCAGGGAGCGTATTTCCTATCTCCTCGATGAGGGTACCTTCGAAGAGCTGGATCCATTCGTTACTCACCGCTCTACCGCATTCGGCCTTGGAGACAAGCAGTTTTTAGGTGATGCGGTAGTCACCGGGTTTGGCAAGGTAAGTGGCAGGCTTGTTTATATCTTCGCTCAGGACTTTACTATCTTCGGGGGCTCACTATCAGAGGTAGTAGCCGAGAAGATCTGTAAGGCTATGGACCTAGCGGCGAAGAACGGGGCACCCTTCATTGGACTCAACGACTCGGGCGGCGCAAGGATTCAAGAGGGAGTTGAGAGCCTCGCCGGGTATGGCAACATATTCCTTCGCAATACACTCTACTCGGGAGTGGTACCCCAGATATCAGCGATCATGGGCCCCAGTGCCGGTGGTGCGGTATATTCTCCAGCGATTACAGACTTTATCTTCATGGTAAAAGGCACCGGGCAGATGTATATCACTGGCCCCGAGGTCATCAAGGCGGTGACAGGCGAAGAAGTAACCCTCGAACAACTCGGTGGTGCGATGGTTCATGCCAGTCAGAGCGGCAATTGCCATTTCGTCGCCGAAAACGACCATGATTGTCTGGATCAAGTTCGACGGCTTTTGAGCTACCTTCCCCAGAACAATATGGAGGAAGCCCCATTTGTTGAAACCAACGATGACCCCAATAGGAAGGATGAGGGGCTTCTCCACATCCTCCCCGAGGATGCCACTAAAGCCTATGACGTGAAGGAATTAATCCGTATGTTGGTCGATAATGGCGAATTCATGGAGGTTCATGAGCACTTCGCCGCGAATATGGTTACTGGGTTTGCCAGGCTCGGTGGCCGATCGGTTGGCATCGTTGCACAGCAGCCTTCCGTATCGGCGGGGTGTATCGATATCGATGCCTCGGACAAGGCCGCCCGGTTTGTACGCTTCCTTGATTGCTTCAACATTCCTATCATCACTTTATGCGACGTCCCGGGATATATGCCCGGTATCGATCAGGAATATGGCGGGATCATCAGACACGGTGCTAAGTTGCTCTTCGCCTACTCTGAGGCCACAGTACCAAAGATTACCGTAATTACCCGCAAAGCCTACGGTGGTGCCTACATAGCGATGAGCAGCAAGCATCTCCGCGGCGACATTAACTATGCCTGGCCCACAGCAGAAATCGCCGTCATGGGGCCTGATGGTGCGGTAAACATTATACATAGAGAGGCCATCCAAAAATCAGACAATCCCGAGGAGACGAGAAGGAATCTCGTCGCGGAGTACAAGGAGAAATTTGCCAATCCCTACGTATCGGCGGCACGGGGCTATATCGATGATGTGATCGACCCCAGGGAGACCCGCCCCAAGTTGATAAAGGCACTGGAGATGCTCCAGAACAAGCGTGACTCAAGTCCTCCCAAGAAACACGGCAACATCCCGCTATAGTGAAGAAGAATGCAGGAAAAAGCTCGGGTCACTGCGGCGATCATGGCGGCCATCGACCGCTTTGAGGAAGAGGGAATGCTGGCAGGCCCTGCGATGCCGCGCATTGAAATGAGCTATTGGAAATACTGGGGGCTTGCCGAAACGATGAGGATGCAAATATCGTGGCAATTAGGAACGTGCGCTGCTACCCATCTTAAAAGGAGATAAATCTTATGGAAGAGAAAAACCCTCTTAAAATCATGGATACAACCTTCCGAGATGGACATCAGTCATTATTGGCAACCAGGATGCGCACAGAGGACATGGAACCCATTGCCGCGGAGATGGATAAGGCAGGTTTCTACGCTATGGAGGTATGGGGAGGCGCTACCTTCGACGTTCCTACCAGGTTCCTAAATGAGGACCCCTGGGAGAAACCACGCATCCTAAAGCGACTCATGCCTAATACCCCACTTTCGATGCTGCTTCGTGGTCAGAATCTGGTAGGTTATCGCCACTATGCTGACGATGTAGTGTTACCTTTCGTCTACAAAGCGGCCGAGGTGGGCATTGATATCTTCCGCGTCTTCGATGCGGTTAACGACTTGCGTAATTTTGAAGCTTCTTTTAAAGCGATTAAGGAATGTGGTAAACACATCCAGGGGACAGTGTGTTACTCTCTTACCGAACGCAAGTTGGGGGGGCCCATCTACAATATAGATTATTATGTCAATAAAGCACTCACCATTCAGGACATGGGCGCCGACAGCATCTGCATCAAGGATATGGCAGGGCTTGCTGCACCTTATGACATCTATGACCTGGTTAAAGCCCTTAAGGCGGTAGTAAAGATACCGATCGAGTTCCATACTCACTATACAAGCGGCATGGCCTCAATGAGCTGTCTTAAGGCCGCTGAAGCAGGTGTGGATATCATCGATACCGCCCTAGCTCCCTTTGCCCTGCGTACCTCTCAGCCAGCGATTGAGCCTATTGTGGTGGCCCTTGAAGGGACGCCACGAGATACGGGGCTTGACCTGGCCCATCTTTTCAAACTGGGTCAATATATAGAATCCATCGCCCCTAAGTACCGCGATTACCTCAACAGCACGAAGATGTCTATGATCGATACCGGGGTGCTGGTGCACCAGATACCAGGAGGCATGATGAGTAATCTGGTCTCCCAGCTAAGGGAGGCGGGCGCGCTGGATAGAATAGACGAGGTATATGAAGAGCTTCCTAGAACCAGAAAAGAGCTGGGTAGCCCCCCACTGGTAACCGGATTATATTTATGGCCTCTACGGCAAGCCCCCCGCGGAGATAGACCCTGAGGTACAGAAGATTGCGCTCAAGGGATACGAGCGTGGCGAGGAGCCTATCACAGGTCGCGCTGCAGACATCCTGGAGCCAGAGATGGAGAAGGCCAAGGAAGATACAAAAGATATCGCCAAGGATGACGGCGATGTGCTCATCTATGCCCTGTACCCCACAACCGGTATGCGCTATTTGAGATGGAAATACGGGTTAGAGGAGCCGCCAGCGGATACAAAACCTAAATCCTTAGAGGATATTAAGCGTGAGGACGAACTTATCGCCAGGGCTAAAGCCGGTAAGCTGGTGGAAAAGGTGGAGAAGCCGGTCCCGCCAAAGGGAGCAGGGCTCAGGACTTACAACGTTTTTGTCGGCGATGAGTACTACGAGGTAGAGGTAGAACCTGCAGGAGGAACACAAGTAATCAATCGGCCTGTTGCTAGTGCGACGCCAGCAAGACCTGCTCAACCCATAGTTACCCAAGAGACCAAGAAAGCCCCTGCAGTCTCTACCGAGGGCGCTGTACTGGCCCCTATGCCCGGAATTATTATTAGGTACGAAGTAGCACAAGGGCAAGCGGTCAAGGCAGGTGATACTATCGTCATCCTGGAAGCGATGAAGATGGAAAGTGTACTCCCCACCCCTATCGACGGCACCGTTAAGGATATTAGGTTTAAGCCCGGGGATCGAGTAATCAAGGATGATGTCATAGCTGTGATTGGTTAGCACTATGGGGAAGACCCTTGCCGAAAAGATACTGACTGATAATTCGGGTGGCGATGCTCATGCTGGAGACATCATTATTGCCAGGGTTGGTCTTGCCTTCGTCCAGGATGGTACAGGCCCTTTGGCGCTGCGGCAGCTCAAAGAGAGCGGCCTCGAGCAGATAGCCAATCCTAAAAGGGCGATCCTCTTTCTTGATCACGCCGCTCCCAGTCCTTCACGGGAGCTCGCCAATGACCACATCACCCTCCGCCAGTTTGCCGAAAAGAGCGGGGTCCAGATTTGTGATGTAGGAGAAGGCGTTTGTCACCAGCTTGTCGCGGAATCCTATGCGAACCCTGGAGAGGTGATACTCGGCGCTGATTCTCATAGTGTGACCGCAGGGGCATTAGGGGCTTTTGCCACAGGTATGGGTTCCACCGATGTTGCCATCGCTATGGCTTTAGGAAAGACCTGGCTAAGGGTACCCGAGAGCTTCAGGATAGAGGTAAGCGGCCGCTTCACAAATGGGGTATATGCGAAGGATCTCATCCTGCATCTCATAGGGAAGCTTGGTGCTGATGGTGCTACCTATAAATCACTGGAGTTCTCAGGGGAGGCTGTTCTAAACATGACCATGTCGGAGCGTTTCACCATCGCCAATATGGCAGTAGAGGCGGGAGCAAAAACGGGGCTTTTCCCCACCGATGAGACTACACAAACCTATCTCGATTCCCGCGGCCGCGGTGCTTCTTTTCGCGCTTTAAGCCCCGACCCAGATGCCGATTATGAGCGAGTGATTACCATAGATGCCTCCAGCCTTGAGCCAACGATATCTAAACCTCACTCGGTAGATAACATCGCCCTGGTTAGAGAGCTAGCGGGCACAAAAATCGCGCAGGTATTTATTGGTACCTGCACCAATGGCCGCCTGGACGACCTGGCGGTAGCAGCTACAATACTAAATGGGAAAAGGCGCCACCCAAAAACCAGGCTGCTTATAGCCCCTGCATCTTCGGATGTGCTTAAAGAAGCGATCAGTGCGGGATATATTCAAACCCTTATTGAATCTGGTGCGGTACTTCTGCCGCCGGGATGCGGCCCCTGTGTCGGAGTGCATCAGGGAGCGCTGGGGGATGGTGAAGCCTGTCTCTCCACGGCCAACCGCAATTTCAAGGGGCGTATGGGAAATCCGGAGGCATTTATCTATCTGGGAAGCCCGGCTACAGCCGCAGCGAGTGCTATCGTTGGTGAGATCACCGATCCCAGGGAGCTAATGTAAATGCTTAGGGGAAAAGCCTTTAAATTCGGTGATAATATTTCCACCGATCATATTTGCCCGGGAAGGTACTTCCATCTCAGGAGTAATTTGCCGGAATTGGCGAAACACACCCTTGAAGATGTTGAACCCGGTTTCTGTACAATGGTAAACCCCGGCGATTTCGTCGTTGCAGGTTTGAACTTCGGGCTTGGCTCAAGCCGGGAGCATGCCGCTGTCGTTATTAAGATGGCGGGCGTGGCTGCTGTCCTGGCTAAGTCTGCAGCGCGTATCTTCTATAGAAACGCTGTCAATGTAGGCCTTCCCATCCTGATATGCGATACTGACAGGATCAACGATGGCGATGAGCTTGAGATTGATCTTGCAAACAGCTTGGTGAAGAATCTTACCAGCGGAACCGAACTCCCCGTAGGCAAGTTCCCGGATGTGATGCTCAGTATACTTGAAGAGGGAGGCCTTATCCCTTATATTAAGAAGCACGGAAGCTTTTAATCTTAGCAAGGAGACAAATATTGACTTATACTATCACCCTGATCCCGGGCGACGGCATAGGGCCTGAGGTAACCAATGCCACGGTAAGAGTGCTGGAGGCGACCGGTATCAAGTTCAAATGGGAAAAGGCAATCGCTGGCCAAGAGGCACAGGATAAGTATGGCACTCCACTCCCCAATGATCTCCTCGACTCCATCAGGAAAAACAAGATAGCTTTAAAGGGCCCTATCACTACCCCCATTGGGACGGGTTTTCGCAGCGCTAATGTGGCCCTACGAAAAGCATTAGACCTCTATGTCTGTCTCCGCCCGTGTAAAAGCTACCAGGGAGCTCCGTACATCCATGAGAATGTGGACGTTATAGTAGTGCGAGAAAATACTGAGGATCTCTACCTGGGTATCGAGTGTGGGAGAAATACGCCCGAGGCGGAAAAGCTCGCTGTGCTTATTGAGGAAAACGGAAACTGGGTCAATGCGGATTCGAGCTTCAGCATCAAGGCGATATCACCCAGTGCCACCCGAAGGATTGCAGAGTACGCATTCGATTATGCCAAAGCCCATGACCGTAAAAAGGTAACCGTAGTTCACAAGGCGAATATCCTAAAGGAAACCGATGGGCTCTTTCTATCAATCACAACCGAGGTCGCTAAGGATTACCCAGACATCGAGTTTGAATCCCACATGGTCGACAGCATGTGCTCGCAACTGGTGCGCTCTCCGCAACTTCATGACGTCATGGTTATGCCCAACCTATACGGTGACATCGTCTCCGAGCTTTGCGCTGGCCTAATCGGGGGCCTGGGGCTCGCTCCTGGAGCCAATATCGGGAATGATATCTCTGTCTTTGAACCGACCCACGGCAGCGCCCCGAAATATGCCGGTCAGAACAAGGTAAATCCAATGGCCATGATGCTTTCCGGGGTACTGATGCTCCGCCATCTTGGCGAGATAGAGACTGCCGATTGGGTGGAGAATGCAATAGCACAGGTTATAGCTGAAGGGAAATACGTCACGTATGATATGAAGGCCGATCGTAACGACCCAACGGCGGTAGGGACTTCTCAGGTTGCCGATGCCGTAATCGAAAAAATAAAGGAGTTGAGTTATGCGAAATAAGGTCACAGTTGTCGGTGCTGGAAATGTGGGCGCCTCCTGCGCTCAGAGAGTAGCAGAGAAGGGCTATGCCGATGTGGTGCTGGTTGACATCATCGAGGGGATGCCTCAAGGGAAAGCGCTGGATATTCTCCAAAGCGGGCCGATTCTAAACTTCGACTCCAATATCATCGGCACTAACTCCTATGAGGAGACAGCGGATTCCAGTATCGTAATCATTACCTCAGGTATAGCGCGAAAGCCGGGGATGAGCCGCGATGACCTCATCCTCACCAATATGAAAATCATCAGGGAAGTTACCGAGAATATAGTTAAGCACTCACCTAACTGTATGATTATCATGGTCACCAACCCGCTGGATGCTATGACTCAGTTAGCCCTTCATACAAGTAAGTTCCCCAAGAACCGCGTCATGGGGCAGTCTGGTATTCTGGATTCGTCTCGCTTCAGGACGTTTATCGCGATGGAGCTCGGCGTATCAGTTGATGACGTTTTTGCGTGTCTCCTCGGAGGTCATGGCGATACTATGCTGGCAATCCCCAGGCTGACCACCGTTGGCGGCATACCGATCACCGATCTTCTGCCCAAAGATACAATCGATGCTATTGTGGAGCGCACCGTCAAGGGCGGCGCGGAGATCGTTAGCCTGTTGAAGACGGGTAGTGCTTACTATGCCCCGTCAGCAGCAACGGTCCAGATGGTAGAGGCTATACTCTTCGATAAAAAGAAAATACTTCCCTGCTCGGCCTACCTTGAAGGAGAATACGGCATCACCGGGGCG
>JAAXQM010000267.1 GCA_012974295.1 Dehalococcoidales bacterium | reverse complement strand
GGCAGCCCTGGCCGATGCCCAGTTGAGTAAAAAGGATATTGAGGCTTTCATCTTCAGTAATATGGAGTCCTTTGAGGGACTCCTTCTGCCCGATCATGGGATGATTACTGAAGTCGGTGCAGCAGGAAAGCCCGGTCTGAAAGTCACTGGTGGCGGCACGACCGGATCCGAGGCCGTTGCTGAGGCCTGCAATCTGGTCTCCGCGGGCCTATATGACATAACCATGGTAGTAAGCTGGCAGAAGCACGATTGCGGTGATGCTACTGCTGGCATTTCGGCCGCCGCCGTCCCAATAGCAGCTAAAGGGTTGATAGTAGGCGCCGTCAGTGAGTTCGCCAAGCAGGCATTGAGCTACATAAATCAGTCCGGTGCCACGGAGGAGCACGCTGCTATGGTCCGGCTTAAAGCAGACCGGGGCGCCTGCAGGAATCCCTATGCCCATCTGAGGCTTGGGCTGAATAGCATAGACGAGATACTGCAGTCGCCATACCTGGTGTGGCCTATCAGGATACTGGATTTTTGTCCTCAATCCTGCGGTGCAGGTGTCGTTGTACTGGCCTCGGAAGAGAGAGCGAAGAAGATCCACAAGAAGCCGGTGTGGGTGGTCGATTTCGAGGTAGCACACCAGGAAACGTTCGCCGCCGGCAGCTTTGGCGACCCCACCGGTACAGAAACGTATTCTCAGGACGTGGCTGCCGCAAGGCTTTATAAGAGGAATGGTATAACTGACGTTAGAAAGCAGGTCGATCTGGCAGAGATCTACGAGCCATCCACATGGGAAGAAATGAGTCTCTACGAGCATTTCCTCTTCTGTGAAAAAAACGAGGGATGGAAGCTGATAGAGAAGGGGGTAACCGAGATAGAAGGGGAGTTCCCGGTAAACCCATCAGGAGGCGTGATAGCTAGCAATCCCATCGGTGCTACGCCTGTCCTTCGCATTGTCGAAGCTGCTCTCCAGATCCGTGGGGACGCCGGTGAGCACCAGGTTACCAGGGACGTTAAGACAGCTATTACCACCTCTCTGGGTGGCCCCAACTGGACGGCGATGTTCTTGCTCAAGAGGTCCTTATAGGAGGCGATGAAATGGCAAAAGGATCCCCGACTAAAAAGGCGGAAGGGCCGGAGTATATCCGTATAGTTTTCGATTTGCCCCGGCATTACGACTGGTCTACGGGCAGTTACCTGGGTAAGGTTTACGCCGAGGCGAAGGAGAACAAGAAGATGGTGGCACCCCGCTGCCCCAAGTGCAAGAAGCTCTGGGCGCGCCCACCGTCGCCGGTCTGCCCCAAGTGCAAGGTGGATATGGGCTGGGACTGGGTGGAACTGCCCCTGACGGGCACGATATTCCAGTATACCTATCAGGTCTACCCCCTGTGGGACCCGCACGAGGGGGAGAGATGGTCTAATCCCCACCCTCCTGCCATCATCCTTCTGGATAATGGCATTTATTTCAGACACCTTCTCGAGGAGACAGACACGAAGAAGCTGAAAGAGGGGATGCGGGTGCAGGCTGTGTGGGAAGAGGATTACGAGAAGCGCGGCAAAGGCTTCCAGGACATCCTGTACTTCAGGACGATCGAGGAGTAGGAGGTTAACACATGGCAAAGGTAACCGAGAAGCTGGAGGGGATGGACGTCTGGCTCTATCACGGGCAAATATATATCCCGAATACGTATTCCGCCGGAGCCGTGGGGAGCCGGTTCCTCATTGAACTGAGAGACAATAAGAAAATCATGGGTACAAGATGCCCTATCTGTAATCTAGTTTATGTCCCTGCCAGGTCTGTATGTAGGGATTGCTTTGGCGAGCTCAGTGAGTGGGTTGAGGTGAGCCAAAAGGGAACCCTGCTCACCTATACCGTTACCTACCAGTCGAATCCTGTCCAGCCAGTGTCCACCCCCATCGTATACGGGATAGTTCAACTGGACGGGGCTGACACCGGCTTTGTCCATATGCTGGGGGAGGTCGATCCCGAGAAACTTAAGGCCGAGATGAAGGTTAAGGCGGTATTCAAGGCCAAGAAAGAACGCCAAGGTAGTATTCTCGATATTAAATACTTCAAACCGCTAGCCTAGGACAATCACCGGGCAGTGCAGTGGCAAAGGAACAAGAGGGTGCATTAAGCCGATACCATGTCCTCGACCTTACTAACAGTAAGGGTGCTTACTGTACCAAGCTACTGGCGGACCTCGGTGCTGATGTTATCAAGATCGAGAGGCCTGATGGTGACCCCGGGCGCAGTATTCCACCCTTTGCGGGTGATACGCCTCATACCGAAAAGAGTCTGTATTTTCTTCATCGCAACGCCAACAAACGGGGGATAACCCTGAATCTGAATACAGCAGAGGGCAGGAATATTCTAAAGAAGCTAGTCAAGACAGCCGACGTCCTGGTGGAGAACTCGCCTCCGGATTATATGGCGGGGCTAGGCCTCGACTATTCGGTACTCAGCGAGCTAAACCCCGGACTTATCATGGCCAGTATCACCGAGTTCGGTCAATCAGGCCCCTATAAAGAGCACAAGGGTTCCAACCTCGTCGATTTCGCCCTGAGCGGTACCATGATCACCAGCGGATACCCGGGAAAAGAGCCATGCCTGCTGCCAGGATCGCCCGCTTACGACTCAGCTTCTGTCCATGCTAGCATTTCCATAGTGGCTGCCATCTACATGCGCCGCACCACGGGACAGGGACAGTATATTGACACATCGGTGCACGTTACCTCGCGCATTGGTCTCTATCCCTGGATAGTGCCCAACTATTCTTACGCTCTCAATCCCGGAGCACCGCCACCGACACCTGAGAACAGAATGGGGGCATCTGTTTACCCTGTTTACCCCTGCAAGGATGGCTTTATCCGGGTAATCGCCCTGACCCCACGGCAATGGGATGCCCTGATGCGGGTACTGGGCAATCCTGAAGTACTTCAAACAGAAGAGTGGCGGAGTCTTATATACCGAATCGGCAATGCCGATGATTTATATGCTCTCATGCTGGAGTACACAGAGAAGTACACCAGGCTGGAGCTCTTCGAAGCGGGAAGCCGCGAGGGAGTGCCTATTGCACCAATCATGAGCATAGAGGACTTCTACAATAGCCCACAAACCAAAGCTAGAGATTATTTTATCGATGTGGAGCATCCGGTGGCCGGCAAGGCTGACTATCCTGGGCCACCCTACAAGTGGACAGAAACACCAGCGGTTATGAAACGCCCCGCTCCATGCCTAGGCGAACACAATGAGGAGGTCTATTGCCAGGAGATGGGTCTCTCCAAAGATAACCTGGCTGCCCTAAGGGGCGGCGGAGTATTGTAGTAGGAGGACGATGTGCTGGCTCTGGAAAATGTTAAGGTATTAAGCTTCGGCACCGGGGCGGTTGTCCCTGACGCAGGTAAGATTCTGGGGGAGCTGGGGGCCGACGTTATCAAGCTAGAGTCCAAGGACAACCTCGATTTCGTGAGGACTCTTGCGCCGGATTTTAACAACATTGGCCCGTTCAATGAATCGAATCGGAGCAAACGTAGCTTTGGTGTAAACCTAAAGGCAGAAAAGGGTTTAGAGCTTGTTAGTCAGCTCGTCAAGATAGCTGATATTATTCTCGAGAACTTCCGCGGTGGTGTCATGAAAAGCCTGAGGTTAGACTATGATAGTGTGCGTAAGCTCAACCCCCAGATAATCTATGTCAGCAGCCAGGGCTTTGGCAGCGGAGGGCCTTACAGCGACTACCAGGCCTATGGCCCGATGCTCTCAGCAGCCTCCGGCGTGCTCTCTATCTGGGCTCAACCGGATGACCCTTATCCCGTGGGTTCCAATGCGCCGCATCCTGACTTTATGGCCAGCAAACATGTTGTAATAGCAGCAATTGCCGCACTTGACTACCGGTGCGGCACCGGCAAAGGGCAGTTCATCGATATGGCTCAAACTGAAGTGGCAGCCAGCCTCGCCGGTGAGTACTACCTGGACTACACCTTCAACGGGCGGATCACAAAGCCGATGGGGAATCGAAGCCCCTACGCTGCCCCCCATAGCTGTTACCAGTGCAAGGGTGAGGATGAGTGGTGCGCCATAGCTGTGTTTACCGATGAAGAGTGGCAGAGCTTCTGCGATGCTATTGGCAATCCTTCATGGACCAAGGAGCCCAAGTTCGCTGACCTCCTTAGTAGGCTGGAGAACGTCGACGAGCTTGACGAAAGGGTTGGAGAGTGGACAGCAAAGCTGGATGCTCATGTGGTTATGGAGACCCTGCAGGCTGTTGGGGTAGCTGCCGGGGAAGTTCAGCGCGCCCCTGATACTATCGCCGACCCGCAGCTCAAATGGGATAATGCAGTTATAGAGCTGGATCACCCCGTGTCAGGAAAGAGGCTTTACCCGGGTATACCATACAGAATGTCCGGTGCCTCACCAATGGAGAGCACACCTGCTCCTTTGCTAGGCCAGCATACCGAGGAGATATGCCGTGACCTGCTGAAGATGTCAGATGAAGAGATAAAGCGGTTGCTGGATGAAGGCATCATAGACAATCCTGAAACCGCTAAGGGAGCTGGGGGCGGCATGTTCGGTTGAAAAAACTGCATTAAATACTTCAAACCGCTAGGGTGAAATGAGCAAGATGGGTTACTTAGAGACCATCATTGAGCGAGAGGGAGATTTTATAGCGTAGAACCCTTTAAGAATGAACTCTCGCTACATCAACTCGATATCGTGGCAGTCTGGGTCGATTATCAGCTTTGGTTCCGTTA
>JAAXQM010000220.1 GCA_012974295.1 Dehalococcoidales bacterium | reverse complement strand
TGTAATCCTAGTAATAGTATAATACTCAGGCGAAGGTAAACCATAGACAAGAGGAGTATATATGACAGCTAACTTTAGTGATAAATACGGACCATGGGGGCTTATCGCCGGAGCCAGCGTCGGACTGGGAGCGGCCTTCGCCGAAGAGCTGGCAAAGAGAAAGCTCAACCTAGTACTCATAGCCCGCCGCAGCGAACCGCTGAAAAAGTTGGAAAACGAGCTTAAGAGCCGATACGATATCGATATAAGGACAGTAGCGCTAGACCTTGCATCACCCAACCTTATTGAAGAACTGTCCCCGCATACCGACGACATTGAAATTGGCATGATGATATATGATACAGCTTTTCATACTATAGGTGCCTTTTTCAACCAGTCACTGGAAAACCATCTCCGGCATATCGATGTTAACTGCCGGGGACCGCTCATGCTCACATACCATTACGGTGGTAAAATGATGCAACGCCAACGCGGAGGAATTATCCTGATGAGCTCTCTCTCCGGCTTCCAGGGCGCCCCCTTACTAGCCAATTATGGAGGCACAAAGGCGTACAATACCGTCCTGGGGGAAGGTCTGTGGTATGAAATGAGGCAACACGGGGTCGATGTAATGGTGAGCGTATCCGGGGCTATAGAGACGCCCAATTATATTCAGACGAAGCCCAAGAAACTCTCCTTTGGGCCGGGGCCGATGAAACCCGTGGATGTGGCCCGTGAGTCTGTGGCCGCCCTGGGAAAAACCCATACTTTCGTACCGGGAAAGATGTACCGCTTCTCAAGTTTCGTCACCACACGCCTCATGCCCAGAACAATGGCCATAAAAATTATGGCGGGTTCAACCGAACAGATGTACGGTGACAGGAATCTAATTACCAATCCAAAACTCTAATCGGGAGGTGGTCCGTGATCAAACTGATTTACGCCCTGTGGACATCCAAGGAACAATCCAAGCAGAGAACCAGGGACTTGCTACTAAATGACGTTCAGTCCGGTCTCTATGATGCCGGTGTGAACAAACTCACCATGTACATCGATGACGAGTACTCCACCGTGAGATCGCCGGCTCCCAAGCTGTATCGCGGGCCGGCCATAAGCGCCGAGATCTCCCTGTGGATCGACGATCTTGAGCAACACAATGTGATCGAGAAAATCCTGCAGTCATATGGTTTCAGGATCGCCGGATATCTGGTGGACGAATGCATATACACCGAATACGGTGGCAACAGACATTTCCACGAGCGCGACTGGCCCGATGGCCAGAGGTCTCCGGTAGTCATGGCGGTGACGCTGATGGAACGCCCCCATCGGCTCTCGCATGAGGAGTGGATCCGCCGCTGGCACGGCACGCAGTCACCTGTCTCGGAGGCAATGCAGCCACGTGCCCGTTACATCCGCAACGTGGTCGTGAAGACCGTCACCCCGGACGCACCCCCATTCGAGGGCATCGTTGAGGAAGCATGGCCTTCCGCCAGGCATATTACAAATCCTTTTCTGTTCTACGGGGCCAAGAATATTTTTCAACTCGCCGGGAACATGTACCGCATGTTCAGGAGCGTGTCGGGGTTTCTGAACTTCACCAAGATCCGCACGTCAACAATGAGTGAGTATATCCTTAAGAGTTAAAATGGCACCCTTTTCCGGCCGTATCACCTTAGATACACATTGCCTGTCGGTTATCTTAATGAGACTGCTGAAATACTCTAAATCAACCCCCTATATCCTCCAATCTTGGGGGACTTTTTAAAGCTGGGGGATACCCCCCATACCCCCGGCAGGACGTATCCTGCACCTCTTTTTCAGCGCTCTCTTAGTTATAGAGATGCTATATTCAACCTGAGTATGTTATGGACCACAGTAAACTCGATATTATGAGGGGCGTCGCATACCATAATACGTGAGTTCAGATTCAAAGGACTGCCCGATGGGTAATAATCCAAGCGAGTCAGATTAGCTTTTCGTCCGACCCTTTCAATGGGTCATCATCCAGCTTGATCGGATGATCCATGAAGCACGGTGAGCCAATTTCTGGATTGCCCGATCGAGTCGGGCCGTGACAGGTATGGGTCGTGTAATGACAGGTACTGGTCGGGCAATCTTCTCTTTCGATCCATGGATTAATGGCATATTTGGGTTAAGTTGACTTTTAAACCCCAGCGTAAGTAGACTTACCCATATTCCCATACTTACCGCTATATCATGTTTGAATGAAAAGGTTTTGAAGGGAGCTATAAGATGACTGAATTACAAACCTTCCAGTCTAAATACGGGCCATGGGCACTGGTCACGGGTGCTGCCCGGGGGTTGGGAGCAGAGTTCGCACGGCAAATCGCAGCACGGGGAATAAACCTGGTGATAGTCGATATGCTTGCAGATGAGCTTGCACAGGTCGGCATAGAAATTCAAAACCATACCGGCCGGGAAATCATAACCGTTGTCACAGACCTGTCTCAATCCCGGTTTATAAACACCATCCGCGAACGTACAGAGGGCCTTGAGATAGGCTTGCTTGTGAGCAACGCCGCCTTCGGCCCAGTGGGACTATTCCTCGATAAAAGCCTGGATGACAAACAAAAAATGGTAGCGGTCAACGTGCAGGCGCCCTTGATACTGGTCCACGAATTCGCTTCGATAATGGAAACCCGTAAAAGAGGGGGGATAATCTTGCTTTCATCGGCATCCGCTCTAAGAGGTTCAGCTTATGTGTCCAACTATGCTGCCACCAAAGCGTATAACCTGATTCTGGCAGAGGGTTTGTGGTACGAGCTGCGAGAACATGGCATCGACGTGCTCGGATTCATGCCAGGTATAACCAGTACACCGGCGTTCGAGCAATCTAAGCCAAACCTGGAACGGCTAATGAAGGTAGTGCCTATCATGGAAGCAGGTCCAACTGTAGTTGAAGCGCTGGAGGCACTGGGGAAAAGGCCAAGCCACATCGCGGGGAGAATGAATCGCTTTAATATGTTCATGAGCAGTAAGCTCATGCCTCGCAAGACTGCGGTAAAACTGGTGGGAAATCAAATGCGCGACCTGTATGGTTAGAGACTGCTGTAGTAGTCTCAATCAACCCCTTAATCCCCCAATCTTGGGGGATTAATTAAATCTGGGGGACACCCCCAGACCCCCGGCAGGAAGTATCCTGCATCTCTTTTTGAGCGGTCTCGGTTAGTTATTAATACAAGATGATGGCCATAGAACGAGGTTAAGTCTTCTCTTCCTATCATATCTTCCATAACATGACCTATGCTAGCTTAATGTCAGGCCTGTCACTAACCTCTTTCAAAAACTGCAGCAGTATTTTACTCCTTAGAAGATTGCGATCTCTCAGCGGCGCTATAAACTTTCCTTTAATCCAGATAAGCTGTGGCTCTAAATAAACCTGCACCCGGGGTCCAGAAATCGCCTCTTCTAGGAACATGGGGTAGTCTTTTTTAAACTTCTTACGTACTTCCCTAATATAAGTCTTATCCTGTTTCTTTAGAATACTGTCTAAAAGCTCACTGGCTGCCTGAGCATCGCTGTCGATGGTTATAGGAATGCGGACCTCGTCATACATATAGTCAGACGAGATGATATCATTATTTGTTGAGTAATCCTTGGAGTAATTCAGCACCGGTTGGTCAAGAATTATCAGATTTGGCACCTGAAGCAATCTGCCGGTGAGCTCGCCTCCCAGCTTCTCGTCCTCTCCCACCTCCTCGAGCGTAGTATGGATCAGCCCCACTCTCCTCACGTCTCCCTTTATATTTCCAATTCGAATCCTATCCCCCGGATTATAAATGCGGGAGAAGTTGATATAGAAATAAGCAAAAAAACTGGCTATATACTTCTGTAAGGCCAATGCCAGCCCTATTGCAATAATAGGTATATAAACAGCTACCTGAGGCACATATAGAGCGGATACAACGATAGATGCTATCAGTGTCAGAACTATAACAAAGGTGACGGATACCGTGAGCCACCTCAAGTTATAGTTATACGGCTGCTTTATAACCTGAGGAGATTCCTCTTCTTTTAAATCTTTTTCAATCATCTTTGGTTCACCGGAATTCATGGGCCCAACACTATAACCTTTGACCTAAGCCAGTCAAGCCACGTCTCGACCTTACGGGCAGTGTTAATACAAAAGGAGAGGGCACAATTAAAATACCCTCTCCCTTTATGTTGCCCTTTTTATCTACCGGTCGTGAGCCTGACTTTAGAGTAGCATTCGCTACAATAAACAGGGCGATCCTGTCTGGGCTGGAAAGGTACCTGCGTATTTACACCACATTCGGCGCAAACCGCAGGGAACGTTTCCCTTCTCTGTTGATAGCCACCGCTATCTCCAAAGCGCTGTTGCTTCCTGGCATTTCTGCATTCAGTACAACGCTTCGGCTCATTGGTATAGCCCCTGGAAGCGAATAGCGAT
Source organism: Dehalococcoidales bacterium (assembly GCA_012974295.1). Taxonomy (GTDB): domain Bacteria; phylum Chloroflexota; class Dehalococcoidia; order E44-bin15; family E44-bin15; genus JAAXQM01. The sequence continues at coordinate 346 of JAAXQM010000220.1, read as the reverse complement.
TGCTCGTCTGCACTAAAAGTGAAACTGGCACCGCAATCCTGGCACTCGAGGGTCTTGTCAACTAATTCCATGAACAACCTCCTTTCTTGATAACTTGGTCGAAGCTTGGTTGTCCGTGGCCTGAGGAATCCTTGAGCAATTACCGAGGTTTGGAAAAGCAAACTGTAAACCAGATATTTAATTATATCATGTATTGACAGTGCCGTCAAATAATAACTGTGACTGCTGAAATAGTATCAGTCAACCCCCTAATCCCCCAATCTTGGGGGATTTTTTAAAGCCGGGGGGCACCCCCAGACCCCCGGCGGGAAGTACCCTGCACCACTTTTTCAGCGCTCTCTATCTG
>JAAXQM010000012.1 GCA_012974295.1 Dehalococcoidales bacterium | reverse complement strand
GTATGGGCCTCCCCTAAAAGAGGCATCGCTGTAACTGCTGTGCTATTGTGGATGGTAGCAGTTATCAAACTAGTCGATTATGAGGATGATAAATAGACCCAGCAGATCCTGACCGCGATGCAGGAAAGATTCCATGTGGGAGGCATATACTACACCAACAATGGTGAAAAAGGAGAATCAATTAATAGAGGAGTAGATGAGAGGTTTAATATGAGTGAATTTAAAGCTATAGAATGGGTCGCGGGCAAGGTTGTAATGATCGATCAGACTAAGCTTCCATGGGAGGAGGTCTATCTGAAACTTTCAGACTATCGCGAGGTAGCATCCGCAATTAAGGATATGAGGGTTCGAGGTGCCCCTGCGATAGGAATCACTGCTGCATATGGAATGGCATTAGGGGCCCGGGAGATCGAGGCTACTTCGAAAGAGGAGTTCTTAACCAAACTTAGCCCTATTTCCGAGATGCTGGCTGCTACCAGACCGACCGCAGTCAACCTATTCTGGGCACTGGAAAGGATGAACAAAGTAGCCGAAGCTGGCGAGAGCGTGGACGAAATAAAGGCAACGCTACTTGCCGAGGCTCAAAAGTTGGATGCCGAGGACGATGCGGCGGAGCGAAAACTCAGCTCTTACGGTGCAGAGTTGATAGAAGATGGTTTCAATATAATGACACATTGTAACACCGGGGCACTGGCAGCAGGATACGGCTCCGCGCTGGGAGTCATCCGCACAGCATGGGATAGCGGGAAAAAAATTCACGTATTCCCCGGCGAAACACGCCCTCTGCTCCAGGGGGCGCGCCTCACCGCGTGGGAGCTGTTGAAATATAACATCCCCTTTACTCTAATCACGGATACGATGACGGGTCATTTTCTATCTAGAGGAGTGATAGATTGCGTTATCTTAGGTGCTGACAGGATTGCCTCAAATGGCGATGTTGCCAACAAGATTGGTACCTATAATTTGGCAGTTCTCGCAATGGAGAATGGCGTCCCTTTCTATGTCGCCGCCCCGATAAGTACTATAGACTATTCACTGGAATCAGGGAATGAGATCCCCATTGAGGAGCGAAGTCCAGAAGAGGTTACCCACATAAGGGGGGTTCCTATCGCCCCGGTAGGAGTGAATGTAGCAAATCCCGCCTTCGATATCACCCCTCATCGCTACATATCTGCTATAATTACTGAGCGAGGCGTAATCAGGGAGCCCTATAAAGATAGGTTATAGAAGTCATATTTATAAGACACTGGATAGTTGCTGCATATTTACTAAGTATACTGAAGGGAAAGGCGGAAGCACTTGGATACTGCCGTAAAAATAGGGGTTATTGGGGGAAGCGGCCTCTATGAGATAGCGGGGATGACCAATGTCGAGGAAGTGAGGCCAAACACTCCCTTCGGCGAGCCAAGCGATGCGATTATTGTTGGCGAGCTGGATGGTAGACGCATTGCTTTTTTACCACGGCATGGCAGGGGTCACACTATCAGCCCCACCGAGATTCCATCACGGGCCAATATCTATGCTTTGAAGGCACTTGGTGTGGAGTGGGTAATCTCTGTCAGTGCGGTAGGAAGCCTGAAAGAGGGTATCCACCCTCTGGATCTCGTTGTACCAGATCAGATCATTGATCGTACTAAGAGCCGGGTAAACAGCTTTTTCGATGGGGGGCTGGTTGCCCATGTCAGCTTCGCCGAGCCATTCTGCCCGACACTCAGTAATATACTTTTTCATGCAGCACTCGATGTTGGAGCTAATGTTCACCAGGAAGGGACATATATCGCGATGGAGGGGCCGCTTTTCTCAACCAAAGCGGAATCGAACCTGTATCGCTCCTGGGGTGCAAGCATTATCGGAATGACAGCACTACCAGAAGCAAAGCTGGCAAGGGAAGCAGAGATATGCTATGCTATGCTTGCCTGTATTACAGACTACGATACCTGGCATGAAACCGAAGAATCGGTAACCATCGAAATGGCGCTTGCCAACCTAGTGCTTAATGCCGATACTTCAAAGAAAATCATTGGGCTTGTGGCAGCACGTATACCGGAGGAGCGGGAATGTGGATGTGCTCAAGCGCTTGAGAATGCCATTATCACAGCTCCAGAGAAGATCCCTGCGCGGATAAAAGAAGATCTGGAACTTTTAATTGGAAAGTATGTAACATAGAAGTAACCCCAATAATGGCTCCCGTAACGTTAACCAGGTAAACCGCAAAGATATGTAAGGTTACTTCTTAGAGAGGTGCGACGAACTGCCCCGATTTGAGCTCAGCGGACTGGCTACTATAATAGGGAGTATGCCTCATACCGACCCCAAAGAGGCGTGCTCACTGGTGGATAAGTTCTTACCTGAGATCCCCGCCTGGCCACAACTTACTAGGCGCTCTTTTCTGGAGAATATGTACGCCCAGTTCAGCGATGGATTCCCTGGCGTTGTCATAGAAAGTGAACGCATTTATGTTGATAGCTCTAAAGATCTGGATAAGCCCCTTGAACAGCTATATTCCTCCTATCTCGAAGATAAGATCGAGAAATATGCGATAAACTCTGACCATGCCGCAGGCCTTCATACATTTCTCGAAAGGAAGCACGGTTCACCCTTTGCCGTTAAGGGTCAAATTACAGGTCCGGTTACCTGGGGATTAGCAGTGACCGATGAGAACCGTCGCCCACTCCTGTATAACGATACCCTTGCTGATGCTATGGCCAAACACCTTCATTTAAAAGCAGCCTGGCAGGAGCGGGAGATTAAGGCTATTTCCCCTAACACAATCATCTTCGTTGATGAACCCTATATGGCCTCTATTGGCTCCGCTTTTGTCTCTATCTCATCGGATAAGATAACAAGCCTTTTAGAAGAGGTTTTTTCCGGTATCAGCGGGCTCAAGGGGGTTCACTGCTGCGGCAACACCGATTGGTCGATGTTACTTTCCACATCCCTCGACATTCTAAACTTCGATGCCTATAATTATGGGTACACTATTGCCCTTTACCCTGATGAGGTCAAGGCATTCCTTGATCGTGGTGGCGTAATTGCATGGGGCATTGTAGCTCATGATGCAAAAGACCTGCAGGGTGAAACGGTAAACAGCCTTCTTGACCGCTTAGAAGACGGAATTGGGGCCCTCAATAGTAAAGGGGTCAGTCTCAGCCTTATGAAAGAGCGGTGTTTGCTTACCCCATCGTGCGGCCTGGATTCGCTCTCGGAGGAGGCGGCAGAATGGGCTTTGGAGCTCCTGGCGGGGGTTTCCACAGAATTTAGAAAGCGGCATGTTAAATAGGTCTGATAAATTGGAATGCAACGTTACTGCTAATATGAACTAAAATGTTGATTTCATGGCGAAAGGGGAGATATGAATAAGACTGAAAAGGTTGCAACGATGAAACACCGCAAGAAAATGAAGAAGATGAAGGAGAAGAGGAGGGTCGAGAAAAGTGCATGAGGAAGGCCTATCTTCTCACCGGTGGTCCCGGAGTTGGTAAAACCACTATTATTAAACGAGCTTTGGAAAAGGCTCAGGTAGCGGCTGGGGGATTTTTCACCGAAGAAATTAGAGGGGGTGGGGTTAGGCAGGGCTTCAGGATTGTAACACTGGAAGGCGATAGCGCGATTCTAGCTCACATCGATATTAGAAGTCCCTATCGTATCAGCAAATATGGCGTTGATATCGAAGGTCTGGATAGGGTAGGGGTTGCGGCACTCAGAGAAGCGACTCGGGAGCGTGAGCTTGTCGTCATCGATGAGATCGGAAAGATGGAGCTATTTTCCCCCAGTTTTCAACTAGCGGTCTCAGATGCAATAAATGGCGAAAAGAGGATTCTGGGTACTATCATGCGGTCCTCGCACCCATGGGCAGATGAGATTAAGCGGCACCCCAATGTGGTTATCAGCACGGTGACCAGGACTAATCACAGTGAGGTTCTAAAGCAAGTACTTGATTGGCTCAGCTTTCTAATAAATGGTATTTGATTTGAATGCACATAGGATAAGAACAGAGGATAAAGCAGAGTGAACGGGATAACTAGTTGAGTGTACTTGTTGTAGGCTCAGTGGCGTTGGACTCGGTGGAGACGCCTATGGGTAAAGTTACAGAAGTGCTTGGCGGCTCCGCTGTCTACTTCGCAACTGCCGCTAGTCTTTATACCAAGGTAAATCTGGTCGCAGTTGCTGGCACCGACTTCCCCAACAAATATATCCAATTCCTTGCTGATCGGGGGGTTGACGTAGCGGGACTGGAGGTGGCCAAAGGCGATACCTTTCGCTGGGCTGGCCGCTATGATTTCGAGCGTAATATTACCGAAACCTTGGATACCAGGCTTAATGTATTCGCCGATTTTCACCCTACCCTTCCCCCTGGTTACCGTGACAGCGATCTCATCTTTTTAGCCAATATAGATCCCGATCTTCAGTGTGAGGTACTGAACCAGGTCAGCGCGGACAAGCTAAAGATCGTGGATACCATGAACTTCTGGATTCGGGGTAAAAGTGATTCCCTGACCCGTGCCATAAGTTCGGTGGATATCGCCATCATGGACGAATCTGAGGCGCGCTTGCTTTCCCAAAGCCATAACATATTTTCCGCCGCCAGAAGTATTCTCAAAATGGGCCCCAAAACGGTGATCATAAAGAGAGGTCAATACGGAGCTATCATGCTCAGCGGCGATGATCATTTTGTAGCTCCTGCCTATCCCGTATACGAATTCAAGGACCCCACTGGGGCCGGGGATAGCTTTGCTGGAGGCTTCCTTGGTTATCTGGACCAGGTAAAAGAGTTCACCCCCCAGATATTGAGGCAGGCCGTTATCC
>JAAXQM010000291.1 GCA_012974295.1 Dehalococcoidales bacterium | reverse complement strand
TTAGATTACTCCGGTTTCATTGGTTATTTAGATTATTATTTCTTCTGAAGTTACTTCGGTTCCTGTGGTCTCTTAACAAGAAATTACGCAGTTTATCTGACCGAACACATAAACCTAAGATCCCAACAGCGGCTAACAAAGCTTCAAGTTATCACTAGAGCTTATAGAGGGAGTATATCGCTGCATATTATCTCGCTATCGCAACCTCATAACGTAGTGTTGTAACCGCGTCTCGCACGCATAAGTAAAGTCACAGGCATCGCCACCGTGGCCATAATTTGATTATTGTACTGCTGTCGCCAACATATTAGAGAAGTAAGTTGAATTGACAGTAGACAAGCTCAGGTTATAAACTGTGTGAAGTTTAGCCCTTGCTGGTGAAGTAAAATTGGATGACTATATTTTTGCCCTTCAACTCACCGTAATCGCCCTGGGTGCCCTCCTGCTTATTTCCTTCTGTTTTGTTGGGTTAACCCGGGGTCTGCAGTGGCTGGCGGGCATGGGTAGAAAAGAAGAGGAGGTTGCAACCGCTGAGCCCGAGGCGCCGATGGCTACAGAGGTAACGCCCCCTGTTACCCAGGAGTCGACTGTCCATGCGCAACCTACGGCAACGAAGCAGACCCGCACACTGATTGCCGGCGAAGGGGTGGTTACCTCTCCCATGCCAGGTACGGTTCTATCCATCGAGGTGGAGGTCGGTGCGCAGGTTAAGCGTGGCGATGTTTTGCTAATAGTGGAGTCGATGAAGATACAGAATGATATATCAGCTCCTAAGGATGGAAGGGTTAAGGAGATATGTGTGGTGGAGGGGGCATACGTGAGAAGACGGGAGCCTTTGCTTACTATCGAGGAATAGAGCATGCTGGATCGAATTTGGGAATTTCTCAATACGACAGGTTTCGCCGATTTATATTGGGGCAACGTGGTGATGATGATGGTCGGTGGCGTGCTTATCTTCCTGGCGATCAAGAAGCGCTATGAGCCCCTTCTTCTAATACCGATAGGGTTTGGGGTTATATTAACTAATATTCCCGCCACCGGCTTGATGGAGGAGGGTGGTCTCATTAACTACCTCGGTCTGGGTGTGCACCTGGCCATTTTCCCTCCCTTAATCTTCCTCGGCATCGGGGCGCTGACAGACTTCAGTCCCTTGCTGTCAAATCCCAAGACATTTTTCCTCGGCGCGGCAGCGCAGGTCGGTATCTTCATTGCCATCTTCGGTGCCCTGGCCCTGGGCTTCTCCCTGGATGAAGCGGGGAGCATTGGTATCATCGGTGGCGCCGATGGCCCCACGGCAATATACACTTCGGTGCTATTGGCTCCAGAGCTATTGGGTCCTATTGCCATCGCCGCCTATTCCTATATGGCACTCGTGCCCATAATCCAACCACCGATTATGCGTGGGCTCACCACCAAGCGGGAGCGTGCTATCGAAATGGAGGACCCGCGTGAGGTCTCACGGCTGGAGCTAATCCTATTCCCTATTATCATTACGGTGTTCGTTGTCCTGCTTCTACCCAAAGCGGCACCGCTTATCGGAATGCTGATGTTCGGCAATCTCCTACGGGAGTGTGGCGTCACCGATAGGCTGTCGAAGACAGCTAGCAACGAGCTGATAAATATCATTACCATATTTCTCGCCTTCGTTATTGGTGCCGAGATGATAGCTGACCGGGTTCTAACCGTTCAAACCCTGGAGATATTCGCCCTGGGCCTGTTTGCGTTTGGTTTCGGGACAGCTACTGGCGTTTTAATGGGGAAGCTGATGTGCTGGCTTACCAAGGGGAAGGTCAATCCGCTTATCGGCGCTGCCGGGGTCTCCGCAGTCCCTATGGCGGCGCGCGTGGCGAATGCTGAGGGTCAGCGGGAGAATCCCGATAACTTCCTGTTGGCCCATGCTATGGGTCCGAATGTCGCCGGCGTTATCGGCTCCGCTACTGTGGCGGGAATACTCATCGCATTCTTAGCGTAATCAACTTGCGAGAGGGCTCGTGCCTCCTCGTGAGGATCATAGGGGATATGGTTACAGGGTGTAAATCTCTTTGCCAAACGTGTGAACCCAGTTCTTTTTCAAGACATCTAATGCCTTTTCACTTTTATCCACGCCCACGATGATTATAGGCTGCCCGCTTTCCCCCCTGCCCAGATAGGGATAGAGGTAGTGGACATTGATGTTGTTCTTTTTCAGAGGCTTAAGTATCGCTTGAAGGCCACCGGGATGATCGGGGACCTCCACTGCTATTACATCGGTTTCTTTCACAGAATAACCATGACTTCTTAGGACATTGGCGGTTTTTTCCGGGTCATCCGCTACAAACCTAACGGTACTGACGTCGGATGTGTCAGCCACAGAGATAGCCCTTATATTTATCCCTTCAGCTCCTAGAAGCTCGCTTACGTCCAGGAATTTCCCCGGCACATTTTCCAGACTAATCGAATTCTGCTTTACACACATGATTTACCCCTCGATTCAATTCGATTCAATATACCACCCCGCTACTCTACAGCTCTTGGTTATTACGAACTAATTGTTTCCGGAAAACGTTAGCTGTAGCGCGCATCAAAACAGATCATATCCTGCCATTAAAGCTTTCGTATTAACAGCGATCAGTTTTTGTTTTTTCTTCAAAGCGCTATTTAGTCCTTCAATTACGTTCGAAATAGAAACGATATTGCTCTTCTTCGTGAATGCTCCCAGCATTACCATATTGGCGGATCTCGGGCTCCCCAACTGTTCGGCAATACTATTTGCCGGCACTCTTACAATTTCAACATCACCCCTGGAGATTTCGGTTTCAATTAGAGAGGAATTGATAAATAGTACACCACCTGATTGAATCTGATTTTGGAATCTGACCATAGAGGGTTGATTCATGGCTACAATGAAGTCCGGAGAAGATGCTACCGGAGACGCAATCTCTTCATCGGATACTGCTACCGTGCAATTGGCAGTACCGCCGCGAACTTCGGCGCCGTAGGAAGGTAAGTAGGTTACGTTCTTTCCCTCTAACAATGCCGCCTGGGCCAGATTGAGGCCCATGGAGAGAACACCCTGACCTCCAAAGCCGGCAAAAACTGTTTTAATCAGCATCGGTTTTTCCGGTTATATCCTTGATGACACCCAAGGGGAACTCTTTTATCATCTCATTATCGATCCACTGCCACGATTCCAGCGGGTTCATCCTCCAATTGGTGGGACACGGAGAGAGTATTTCTATCAGAGAGAAGCCAAGATTGTCGATTTGCGCCTGGAACCCCTTGCGGATTGCCTTTTTCGTCTTCCTGATATTTGCCGGGGAGTTCACTGCAGTTCGCTCAATATACACCGCACCTTTAACTAAAGCTACAATTTCACTCATTTTGATAGGATATCCTTCTATTCCCGTATCCCGCCCGTAAGGGGTAGTGGTGGTAACCTGTTGGGAAAGGGTAGTTGGTGCCATCTGACCACCTGTCATTCCATAAACGGCGTTGTTGATAAAGATTGCGGTTATTCGCTCTCCCCTGTTGGCAGCATGTATGGTCTCAGCGGTGCCGATGGCTGCCAGATCCCCATCACCCTGGTAGGTAAAAACTATAGCCTCGGGAAATGCCCTTTTTATGCCGGTGGCAACCGCCGCTCCCCTACCATGTGCCGATTCCGCCATATCTACATCAAAGTAGTGGTAAGCAAAGACCGAACATCCGGGAGGGGGAATACCGATGATCCTATCCTCGAGATGCATTTCGTCAATCAGCTCGGTCATGAGCCTATGGATAATAGAATGCCCGCATCCCGGACAGTAATGGAAAGGAACTTTCTTTAGTAACCTGGGTCGAGTGTAGACCTTTCTCATTTCCTTGTCTTTAAACCTTTCTGATAATAAAGTCGTGAGATTACTCGATAAACCTCGCTGGGGTTGGGAATGACGCCCCCCGGCCTACCGTAGAAGGAAACTTCCCCTTTGCCTTCTAATGCTAGTTGTACATCCTCTATCATCTGTCCCATGTTCATTTCAAAGACGAGAAAATGCTTTGTCCTTTTAGCCAGGTCTTTCACCTTTTCGGAAGGAAACGGCCATAGACTAATGGGTCTCAACATTCCTACTTTCAGGCCGTCTGCTCGTGCGTTCTTGATTGCTCCTTTGGCAATCCGGGCTGCTATCCCAAAGGCAACTACTATCAGCTTTGCATCTTCTACTAAATATGTCTCGTACGCGGTCTCTTCTTTTATTATCAATTGGTATCTTCTAAACAAACTCCAGTTTATCTCTTCTAACTCGGCTGGGTTTGATGTAAAGGTTTTTATTATCCTGCTCGGCCGTCCTTTGGCCCCTCGTAATGCATTGCCTCTTATAGACAATTCATCGGGGGCTTCATAATTGAATTCTACCGGCTCCATCATTTGCCCCAGCATAGCGTCTCCGAGAACGATTACCGGAATCAGATACCTATCCGCCAGGTCAAATGCCCGGTGTGTCAGGTCTGCCAGCTCCTGCCCTGATGATGGAGCCAGCACAATACATCTATAGTCTCCATGGCCTCCACCACGGGTAGCCTGAAAATAGTCTGACTGGGAGGCTGATATGCTTCCTAGCCCGGGACCTCCTCTGGACATATTGACAATGACTGCAGGAAGTTCGCAAGCTGCCAGATAAGAGATTCCCTCTTGTTTCAGGCTGATTCCGGGACTTGAGGAGGATGTCATCGCTCTGGCACCGACGAGACTGGCTCCGTAGACCATGTTTATGGCCGCAACTTCACTTTCAGCCTGAACAAAAGAGCACCCTTTCCTTCTGCTCAAGTGAGTAGCCATATATTCTGTAAGTTCATTCTGAGGTGTGA
>JAAXQM010000002.1 GCA_012974295.1 Dehalococcoidales bacterium | reverse complement strand
GTATGCGGTAGATTCCCCCAGTCCACCACCTATAGCCGCTGCCAGTGCCACCAGAGCCCAGTTTAGATCAGGATTGGCCGCAATAACCGCGATTATAGCGAAACCGGGCAGGGGGAAAATAACAGTGCTTCCGGTGATTAACGCAACTAGAAAAGCGCCAAGATAGCCATACTCCTGAAACCCTTCCATAGATGGCCACAGGCGATAGACAGCATAGCAAATAATCGCAACCAGGATAAATATCGCAGCCCCCAGCAGCCACCTCGTCCTTCCGCTTAATTCCCTTGGCTGGTAGATGCGGCGATTTATATTAATTATGGAAGCTTTGACACCGCGCCATAGTGCGAGCAAGTTAAGCCTCCAGACCTTTCTTTACAGGTGAACAATTACCAACCGATTTCACTATAAAAAGCCCCGCATCGGCCATAACTGCCACTAAAATCATAATCGCGCCCTCCGGCGCCGCCATACTATAAGAAATATGATACCTCCTAAAATAACTGTCATACCAACACCGATGATAACCCAGCTCCACCATGCCAAGCCACTCCACCACGTATTATCGCTCAATATTTCCCATCCTCTACGGGCCAGATAGACCTCGAGCAACGTCCGTGGCAAACGTCCTGCTAAGGTCGCCAGCAGGAACTTCCAGTAGGTAAACCGCAATGCTCCGGCAGCAATACCCACGATGTCGAAAGGAAGCCACGAAAGCGAAAAGGCAAATATGGTCGCGCTTCCGTAACGCTTCATCCATTTCTCTGCCCTTTCATACCACTTTGATTGGCCGGGAGAGATGACCACTGCACCACCGTAGCCAGCAAGGTATGCCGTGGTTTCACCCAGTCCCCCACCTATTGCCGCTGCCAGTGCCACCACAGCCCAGTTCAGATCAGGGTTGGCGGCGATAGCTAGTACCAGGATGATACCGGGTATTGGAAATATTATGGAGATGCTGGCGATGAATGCAACTAGAAAGGCGCCAAGATAGCCATACTGCTCAAACTCTCCCATATATGGCCATAGGCGAAAGATGGCATAGCTAAAGAGAAAGTACAGGGCAACGATAAAAGATAGAAGCAGCCACCTCTTCGTCCCGCTTAGCTCTGACAGCCAGGAGATGTGGCGAACCAATATTGCCACAACGGCATTAACGCCCCGCCACGGTTTGAACAAGATAAGCCTCCAGCCCCCTACTTATAATAGAGCTATACAGTTTTTCTCCTTGAGTCATATCCCGAACGATGGTGAAAAGGGTAGGACCCGAGCCTGATAGGTGAATATTATCGGCACTAAGCGCTGAAAAATGACGCCAATGTTCTTCCAGTCCGGCGTAGACAGTAAAGGCAATATTTTCGAAAGCGTTGTATAAAGAAGAGAGTGGGGGCGCATCTCCATGACGAAGCAGCGCCACCATTCTGCTGGTGAATTGTCCTTCGTTAAAGCAGGATGGATCCAGTGAGGTATAGAGGTATTCCGTTTTATTTGATGGAATGGCAACTGGTGGTCTGAAGAGCACTACCCATGAAGGGGGGAACGTAGGTAGCGGGCTGACTCTTTCGCCACGCCCTTCTCCCAATGCGGTGCCTCCATATAGGAAGAAGGGGACATCTGAGCCAAGCCTCGATGCCAACTGCAGAAGCTGATCCAGTGGTAGTTCTAATTCCCAGAGATCGTTAAGGGCTTGTAGTGTCGCTGCGGCATCGCTGGCACCCCCCCCAAGTCCCGCAGCGATCGGTATTCCCTTTTTAATAGAGATCGCCGCGCCCTTCCGCGAACCAGTTACTTTTTGAAGCAGTTTCGCTGCTTCTAGAACAAGGTTTGGGGATTTTGTATGCTTTTTTTCGGTTTCTCGATTGCTCTCAGCTGGATCAGGGAAAGGCTTGTTCTTTTTATGGTTTACGGAAGGTATTGGATACGTCAGATCAGGATAGTCACAATCGATTATTATACCACGATGTTTTTCGAAGGAAAGCGTATCTTTAAGTTCAATCTCCTGAATGACGGTGGTAACTTCGTGGTAGCCATCGGTACGTTTACCTACTACCTCAAGAGTAAGGTTAACCTTCGCATATGCAGAGAGGGTTATCATTGTTTCTCGATGAATACCTGGTAAACCCTGGCCCATTCCTCAAGGTTCAAAGTTTCCGCGCGTCGCTTCTGCTCTATCCCTGCCTCTTCCAGCAGGGATGTGGCTTCTCCTGTCGACATCTCAAGACCCAGCGCCAGTGAATTACGCAGTTGTTTGCGCGGTGCCGAGAAACCACCGCGCACTATACTAAAGAATGTTGCTTCATCAGCTATCGTTACCAGAGGACGCTCATATACATCGACACGCACAATGGCAGAGTCCACCTTCGGCGGGGGGTAGAAGCTCTGTGGTGGGATATAGTCCACGATAGTAGGCTTACCATAAAGTTGTACACTAACGCTTAGTAAGCTCATTTTACCTACCGGAGCAGCTATTGCCTGGGCTACTTCCTTTTGCACGGTAACAACTATAGAAAGAGGCTTAATCTGGGCCTCTAGAAAGTGGCGTATCACTGCCGTGGCTATATAATAAGGGAGGGTCCCTACGACCTTATAGGTAGTGTCGACCCCTAATAGTGATGCGGGATCACTCTCCAGGATGTCGGCATTAATAATGGATACATTGGGCAATGGAACTAAGGCTTCTCGTAGGGCTACAGCCATTGTAGTATCAATCTCGACTGCGATAACACGATCTGCGCTCTTTGCCAGCTCCCTGGTTAATATACCCAAGCCGGGTCCCACCTCAATCACGGTATCGCCAGGGGTTAGTGCTACTGCCGAGATCAGCCTACTCAGTACCTGCTCATCGACCAGGAAATGCTGTCCTAGACCTTTCCTTGCACGAAGGTTGAGACGTCGAAGTTCACTCTTGGTTTGACCGGTGAGCAATCCGCAATCCTTAACTAAATGGGGGAATGAAAGAAGGCCGTGCACCCACTGTCGACCTCGCCTCCCGGCTTACTACTACCAGCCAGCTCTGACCAGGCAACCCTGCGGCACCCGGAAATCACTATTTACCGCTGCTTCCTTCCGGACCTGACGGGATTCATAGCCTTCCGCCGCGCAGGACCCAATCTTCAACGCCACTTAGTAGAGGCAGTCCCAAAAGGTTCAAGACCTCGAGGGGGAGTTCCGCCCCGCTATAGCGGATTGCGGGTACAGGGCACCGCTAGCTCCCCGCCTAGCACGACCTCGCTCTGATACTAGCCCACACATAGTTCCTTGTCAAGCCTCACTGCTTGTGTAGTACCCTTGTCATATATAACCGTGAGATTATTGCTGGTATCACTATCACTATAAAGGAGATCATCTCCAAATCTTGCCTGTAAGTTAGAGCTTAGGTTAGAATGAGAACGTGATAGAGATACGCAAGGCTGTAATCCCTGCGGCCGGGTTGGGAACAAGGTTCCTGCCGACAACAAAATCCATCCCAAAAGAGATGCTACCCCTGGCGGATAAGCCCCTGATCCAGCATATTATTGAGGAGGCTGTAGCATCCGGGATAAAGCAGATAATCGTTATCACCTCCTCGGCGAAAATAGCTATTGAGGAATACTTCAAGCGGAACCTGGCGCTGGAATCAGTGCTACAGGAAAAAGGCGAAACGGAGCTACTGGAAGGGGTGCGGCGTATCTCCACGTTAGCAAATATATCCTTTATCAGGCAGGATCAGCCGCTTGGGCTGGGGCATGCTATCTTAGCCACCAGAGAGATTATAGGAAATGAACCCTTCGCGGTTTTTTTACCCGATGATATTTTCGATACCGATCCTCCCCTTATAAAGCAGATGATTAATGTATATCAACGTCATAAGGGGAGCGTTATCGCCCTGCGGCAGGTGGCAAAGGAGGATACTGTAAGATATGGCATAGTCAAGACAGATCAAGTTGCAGAGCGTGTATATCGAATTCTGGATATGGTGGAAAAGCCGGCACCCGAGGAAGCACCATCTAATCTAGCTATAATGGGCAGATATATTCTCACACCTGAGATATTCGAAGCGCTAATAGACACACAACCAGGCACGGGAGGAGAGATTCAACTCACTGATGGACTTGCGCTCCTTCTCAAGCAGCAGGCTATTTACGGCTATGCGTTTGATGGGACCTACTACGACGCCGGCAAGCCATTGGGTTTTCTCAAGGCCTCCGTATCATTGGGCCTACACCACCCCGGAATGGGTAATGAATTAAGGGAACACCTGAGAAAGCTGGTCGGGAATTAAAGCTTGAGCACCTCTACGAAGGCCTCCGGAGGCACCTCAACACTGCCTACCATCTTCATACGCTTCTTACCCGCTGATTGTTTCGCCAAGAGCTTGCGCTTTCGGGTGATATCACCCCCGTAGCACTTGGCAATTACGTCCTTGCGGTAAGGTTTTATACTCTCCCTTACGATAACCTTCTGTCCGATAGCCGCTTGTATAGCGACCTCGAAATTTTGTCTGGGGATAAGCTTACGCAACTTATGTACCAGTTCCCTCCCCTGTCGGTAAGCCCTCTCCTGCGGCACAACAAGTGATAGGGCATCAACAGGCTGATTGTTTATCAGTATCTCCATTTTTACCAGCTTCGCCGGTAGATAGGTGGCGAACGTGTAGTCCATTGACGCGTATCCTTGAGTTCGCGATTTGAGTTCGTCATAGAAACCGACGATCAGCTCCGCTAGGGGAACATCGTACTGTAATAACACGCGGAGTGCGGATTCAGCATCTTGAGACAGCGATACCTCCTTCGTAAAATACTCCATACCACGGTAATCACCACGGCTTTCTTTCAATAGTTCCATCATACTACCTATGTACCTGGCAGGCGTGATGATGTTTACCGACACCCATGGCTCCCGCAGCTCCGTGATCTCCCCTACCGAGGGCATCTTTGATGGATTGGATACAGTGACTTCAGAGCCATCTACTTTAGTGACCTCGTATTCAACGCTTGGGGCAGTTGCCAGTAGATCGAGCCAGTATTCCCGCCTGAGTCGCTCCATAACGATCTCCATATGAAGCATGCCCATAAAGCCACAGCGGAATCCGAAGCCCAGTGCAGCGCTTGTCTCCGGTTCAAAGGATAGGGATGCATCGTTGAGACCAAGCTTCTCCAGACCCTCTCGAAGGCCATTATAATCGTCACCTACCAGTGGATATATGCCAGCAAAAACCATCGGCTTGACAGGTCGATATCCCGGAAGTGGCTCAACCGCACTTCTATCCTCCAGGGTGAGCGTGTCTCCCACCCTACAATCCCCAACATTTTTTAGTCCTGTAGCAAGGTATCCCACCTCGCCGGATACCAGCCGTGCTACTGGAGTTAGACTGGGTTTAAAAACGCCGATCTCAAGTAACTCAATGGTCTTCCCTGTGGACATCAATCTGAGCCGACTCCCCTTAGAGACCGACCCATCGACCACCCGTAAATAGGCAATAACCCCTTTATAGGAATCGTATTTCGAGTCGAAGATAAGCGCACGTAGTGGCCCATGAGATTCACCGTGAGGAGGAGGGATTCTCTCGATAATGGCTTCCAGGACCTTCTTCGCTCCGGTCCCCTCCTTAGCTGATGCAAAGATAATATCGCTTCTGACGAAGCCGAGGATATTCACCAGATCCTCGGCCACCTTATCAGGTTCTGCATTGGGCAGATCGATCTTATTTATCACAGGGATTATGGTCAGTTTGTTTTCCTGCGCGATATATACGTTGGCCAGCGTTTGTGCCTGTATCCCCTGAGCAGCATCTACCACCAATATCGCCCCCTCACAGGCAGCCAGACTGTGGGACACCTCATAGGTGAAATCTACGTGTCCTGGCGTATCGATAAGGTTTAGTTGATACTCCGCGCCATCGGCAGCAATACAGCTCATCCTTACTGCCTGAGCCTTAATAGTGATACCCCGCTCCCGTTCCAACTCCATCTGGTCGAGGAACTGCTCCCGCATGTCCCGCTCGTTGATAGTGCCGGTAAGTTGAAGAAGGCGGTCTGCCAACGTGGACTTACCGTGGTCGATGTGCGCGATGATACAGAAATTCCTGATGTAGCGATGCTCCATATTAATACCCTAGCATACAGCAAGTGCCATTCTATAGTTTACCAAATTTACACAGCTTACGGTTGTATCTTGGAAAGCGAGATACAATTACGAAAATCTAGGTGTGCTCCCTTATCAAGTCTATTTGCATTAATAAAAGAAGCCCCCAGCATAAATACTGGAAAGCTTCTTTTAAAAATGAGTAGCCGTTTGTATAATATTGTTACTTCTGGGCTCCCATAATTCCTACAAGAGAGCCCATAATGATGAGGAGCGCACCGGTTGCTGAGAGCGCAATATTGGGCGACGAAAATAGGTCAGCAATCCACGATCCCTCTGGGGGCGCGACCCAGCCTATAATCGAGTTTAGCAGGATCCACAGCGCCGCAAGAAAGGCGATACAGGCAAGACCCATCTTGAGGCCCTTACTTTTTGCTATAAACCAGGCTCCAGCACAATCTACGCTGATGAGCGCAGGCCAGAGATGGGCATGAAAGGTCGGAACGATCGAGGTGTAAACTATCATGACCATGCCGACGAACGCTAGCATAATAAAGACCGACCCCATCATATAGACCATTATCTTCTTCATCGTATCTGGACCGAGCATCGATTCTAACATTATTTCCCCTCCTTTTTATCTTCTCTAGAGGCAACAATACAAATCAGGTCACTCACCTGAAACCATCTTGGCATAGGGCCTCCTTTTATGGGGAAGAGGAGATTCGAACTCCTACGCCCGAAGGCACATGATCCTAAGTCATGCTCGTCTACCAGTTCCGACACTTCCCCGTTCCGATTAAATTAACAGATAGAAACCTAAAATCGACAGTTGGATTATCTTACATTGTTTCTTGAATGCCGTCAAGCAAGGGACGTAAGTAGCTTGGCTAGGTGCAATGAGGTGTTGGTTTGGTAGAGTAGAGGCAGAACAGTTCTTGGAGGAAGGCTAAAACACAGTATAAGTGCTCAATCCGAAGATTCATTCAAAATTGCCAGATTCTCAGTTTGCATCGCCATAGTTTAACATCCCATCCTTAGAAGCTTGAAATCGTTCCTTAATACCCTATCTGCGTTTGATAGTTTTCCTTCTTCTGCAACGAAGGTTTCTGAATCCAATGTCTTAGGAGTCTCTTTGTACGCGCAAGCGCTTTAAAAGTAGGTGAAACGTTTCATAGTTGAATTCGGTTGAAACAATAGTTTTGTCTTTTTCCTCTCTTCTATCCCTCACGTCTCTTTCTGTTCTTTCAGTTTGAGTGGAGGTAGCGGTAATAGTGTGAGGTACAATGCGATACACTTCCCATCCTTCCATGCTTTCTCGGGCTAGGATTGTCTCAAGACTGATTATGTTAACATCTTTTACAAGCATATATTCCCAATGCACCCCCTTGACTGATTGTCCGCAAAAGGGGCAAAATTTAGCATCTTCTGATATTTCATTATCGCAAGACCAACATTTCATGATTTGCTCCCTCCAATAAAAGGATATTTTGCTGGAACTTTGCGTTGCCTCAAACAAGTCATCAATTTATCTATATCAAATCGATTATATATCCATTTTCCGACATAAAGCAACAAGAGGAATAATAAAAGATTTGTCGGCACAACTCTACTGCGCTTAAGACGATTTGTCAACTGTTTATTTCGTGTTGCCAAAACAATCTTGTGAATATTCCGTAGGTTTTACAAATGACATAAGGGTAGTATAATGGCTCAGAATTACCTTTACCACGTAGTCGTCGAAAAATCTGTTAGTGCCCATTTTATCGTTCGCGAACTAGTCAATTGATACATACAAGTAACAGAGGAGGTAGAATCATGCCGTTTGGTATGGATGAAGCAGAAATTGAGTCGAGAGTGAAGGAGGAATTAAACGTGCGTCCTGGTCATGTCGCGCGTTTTAATAAGTATCAAATAGAGCTAATAGCTAAAGTAATCGCTTCGGTCGTCGTCGAGAATAATATTAAGTTAAAATATTCACTTGGAATAAATATGGATGATGATAGAAGTTGGGTAGGTAAAAAGTTGGACACTTCAGCTTCAGCTACAGGGCCGCGTGAGGGTGCATTAGAGGGGAAGGCAATACTGGCGGGCAAAGACCTCCAGCTACTGGGTTCAATAGGTGAGGAATTCCAGGTATTCGGTAGGCTCGATGAGCTCGTTTATATGAGTGGTTCCGATCGACGCAAGCATGAATTTATTAAGCCAAAGCCCCTGCTGATAAGGTTGCCAGATGGCAGTTTATTCCTATTGAGGGATGAATCTGGATACGACGTTGTCCGAAATCACGAGGGAAGATGGGAATTAATTGGGTAGGAACGCAATTGAGTACTGAGAAGAACGCGGCAATAGTGATGAATATTTGTTTAGATACGGAAACGCAGTTAAAGAGACCGCCGAAAAAGCGGTGCAGGATACTTCCTGCCGGGGGTCTGGGGGTGCCCCCCAGCTTCAAAAGTCCCCCAAGATAAGTTGATGTACAATAACTCACCTACGACAAGTGAAGATATTAGATAAATTATCAGGGATTCCTAATCCCGAGCTCTCGCGATTACCTATCTTAATACCCTCTCATCGCCTATTCGGCGGGTTATTTTTTTAGCGTCGAGGTATTCCATAAGGGCCAGGGCATATTTACGGCTGGTATGGAACAGGTCGCGGACCTCAGCTACGGTTACCTTGCCATGGGATTTTATGTGAGTGATTATTTCTTCTATCATCCTATCGTAAGTAGAGGTAAGGAAGATCACATCATCGCTTACCTTCACCACACTATGCTGCTCTATCAGTAGATTAAGCAGGTCTGGCTCAGGTATGGGATCAAGGGATGGCAAATAGGGATTGTGTGCCAACCTACCCAGGAAAGCCTCAGCCTCCGCTTGCTGTTTCGTGGTAGGTTGTGGCGTATGTTCGGGTAAGCGTACCATCGGTCCTGCATCAATTAGGGCACCATTCCGTATGAGCTGCTCTAGAACGTAGGGAAATAACTTAGTGGGAGTCTTAAGCTTACCCCGGAGTTCCTCCTTAGATGGACCGTGGCGAAGAGGGAATTGCTGGTGATATTTCTGCACAGCTAGCCTCGATTGCTTTTCCAGCTTTTCCCACCCCTGGGCGGAGAATAACAATTCCATCTCACCCAATATAACAACCTTCTTCTGGTTTGATAGCATTTTTATAGCCGCTTCTGCTTCCCCGCGCGGCAGGTTGCATAGGGCGATTAACTTCTCCAACTCAACGGGCTCTTCTTCTTGTATAACTGCCAGGATTATGTGTTCAGCGGTGCCCGACTCTCTGGCTACTAGTCCTTCAATGACATCAGGGCGAAAGCGGCGGTGTCTCTTTGCCCGGGTGCCAACGATTTGTCCGCCACCGAGTGTATCCTGAGGGGAGCGAATGATAAATCGGTCATCTTTAATTGCAGCAATTGGCTGAGTAAGCAGAAGCTGAGCCCATGTTGTTTCTCCGGGCTCAAGCTTATCCCTATCAAGCAGGCGGACCTTCCCCAGTACCTCGGTGGCTCCATGATGAAATGTGACATTGGCGTTATGGGGTAGAGGGTGGGGTACAGAAGGAAGCAGGCGCAGCTTAACGTCGAACGCTCTGGTTGGCGTAAGCCAACCCGGAGTAGTCACTACATCACCACGCGTTAGCTGACTGGTAGCTACGCCAGACAGGTTTACTGCTACGCGGTTGCCTGGTAATGCGGTATCGATCTTTTGTTTGTGCGATTGCAGACCGCGTATGCGTGCTGTTAGACCGCGAGGCAGTATTGCGATCTCTTGCCCCTTAGATAAGGATCCATCTGCCAGCGTTCCGGTAACCACGGTGCCAAAACCGGACATGGTAAATACACGGTCTATATGAAGCCTTGGTCTCCCGATATCCTTCTTCGGTATAGCCGAATCTAAAATCATGTCAATAGTGGAAACTAGCTCGGGTAGTCCTTCACCGGTTAAGGCAGAGATAGCGACCGTGGGTGCTTCGGCCAACGTTGTGCCTGCCAGCACCTCACTCACCTCCAATGTAACCAACTCCAACAACTCCTCATCTACGATATCCTTCTTAGTTATAACTGCAATGCCCTTGTCTATTTGAAGAAGGTCGAGTATGGCGAGGTGCTCTTTTGTTTGAGGCATGACCCCTTCATCGGCGGCGATTACCAACAAGGCGACGTCGATACCTCCAGCGCCGGCCAGCATATTCTTGATGAAATGTTCATGTCCGGGCACGTCTACAATACCGACGGATCGACCGCTGGGAAGGTCTAACCAGGCAAAGCCCAGGTCGATGGTCAGACCTCGCTCTTTCTCCTCCTGTAGCCGATCTGGATCGATCCCGGTGAGCGCCTTAACCAGAACCGATTTCCCGTGGTCGACATGACCTGCGGTCCCTAAAACAAAGGACATGCTTCACTCCCTGACGGTGATTCTTCCCATCGATTCCTCGATTAATTCTCCGATAATAGCGGCATCCTCTATGCCATGCCGATGCAGGTTCTCAAGGAGCGTGTCAGCATCCGCACTTGCGATGGAGATAAGCAATCCTCCCGAAGTTTGGGGGTCAAAGAGGATGTTCCATATATCATCACCTATTACACCAGCGTGCTCTATCATAGATAAGCGAAACTCCTTGTTGCGGTGCGTGCCCCCCGGAATAAGCCCCATCTCGGCGAAACCCCTCACCTCCGGGAATATCGGGATAGCAGCTATATTGATTTCCATGCCCACCATGCTATTCTCAATCATGCCACAGGCATGCCCCAACAAACCAAAGCCGGTTATATCAGTGCAAGCGTGAGCCCCCGCTTCTAACATTAGCTCCGATGCTCTCTTATTCAAAGTAGTCATCGAGGCAGTTATGTGGGTCACAGCTTCCTCACCAGCCATGCCACCCTTAAGGGCGGTGCTCACGATTCCGGTGCCTAAAGGCTTAGTGATGATCAGCTTATCCCCTATCTGGGCTCCCTCTTTGGTAATCAAATTCGCTGGATGGATCACGCCGGTGACCGAGAGCCCATATTTTAGCTCGGGATCCTCTATACTATGCCCTCCCACGAGAGCGGCCCCGGCCTCCTTCAGCTTATCCAGTCCACCCCGAAGGATTTCGCCGAGCACCGATATATCCAGGGTCTTAGTGGGGAAGCACACTACATTCATCGCAGTGATGGGTTTGCCGCCCATGGTGTATACATCGCTTAGGGAATTAGCAGCAGCGATTTGCCCGAAGATGTAGGGGTCATCGACAATAGGAGTGATGAAGTCAATAGTTTGAATAATGGCTAAATCATCACTTATCTTATAGACCCCGGCATCATCACCACTCTCCAGGCCTACAAGCAAGTTTGGATCATCGACCAGGGGTAGGCCGCACAGGGCTTTGTTTAGGTCCGACGGACCTATCTTAGAAGCTCAACCCGCACCACTAACGGTCTCAGTGAGCCTTGGCCTCACTGTGTCGTCCATTCCTGTCTCCTTTCATTGAGAGTGTGAATAATGTGCACCCATAATAGCACCTTGTTTGGGGCCATACAACTACGGCAATGGGTAGATAACCCGAGTTCATCGCATTGCTATGTCATTAAGCCCAGATCACCATAAATACCAGGTGTTCTAGCTTTTCACTCAACGATAATACCACTCACAAAGAAACGATCTTATCTGCTCTGAGTAAGGTATCTGCTATGTTGTACATATTAGATACCTTGCCTACCGCCACTTTTTCTGATAATTCAAAGCGTGATAGGCATGTTCCGCAGGCTAGGATCTCTACACCCAGGTCTTCAAGTTGGAGCAGCTCCCCCAGCACCGGAGAGTCTTTGGTCACCAGCTTTGCCCCATTGTTAATAAATATTATTGTCTCCGGTCTTAATGTAAGACCACCCAGTGTGTCAAGGAAGCTTTGCATGAGGTAACTTCCTAGCTGCTGATCATCTCTTCCCAAAACGTCGGAGGCGATAAATAGCACTATTCCGGTAGTAACCGTGCACTGCTGTTTGGCCGGCCCAGCACCTGCTGTCTTCAGCGTTAGGTAGATACCATCATCCTTTTGTTCAACGGTTACTTTACAGCCCTGACTCTTTCCCAGCCTGGATACATTGTCTCGCGCCGCTTCATTATCAACGATCGTGACCACCTCATCCACTTCTTCCAAAGCATTTTTAGTGAGTACCACAGGCCGCGGACAGGATAAAATTCTCGCATCTATAATCTTGGTCACTAGTATAAAACTCCTTTTATTGTTTAATGATAATGTTAGTGCTCATATGGCTAATAAAAAACGGACTAGCGGTGTGAAGTCACCTCTAGTCCGAAATTCGCCAAGCGAGCGACCAGCAATGAAACTGGCCGGGACGAATCCTGTCATCTCAGGGTGGAGATAATGTACCACCCATGTTTGATGTAGGCTTATAGCATCTGATATACCCCTTAGAAAGCAGCTTATCCATACTTTCTTTTTCTGTGGGTTTCCCCACTTCATCGGCAGCGCAGGTAGCATATTTTTCATCGGCATGGAGGCGAAGATCAATGTCCCCGGCGTCAGCATCCTTGAAGCACGCAAAACGATCTCCTTTTAGAATTGTCGTCTTATTTTGTGAGAGCCACGCTCTCAGTCGCATTACGGCTCATGTACTTCGGTTTACCATCGATCTCACCCCCTCTCAAGCAGATTTCTCATTGTTTGCAGTAAATTAGTATAGAGTGGGGAAATAAGCATGTCAAACCTGGTCGACATCTTCACCCAACGAAATGTTGTTTGACAGGTTTACAGGTATATGCTACATTTCCTTCGCAATGGATAAGAGTTTGCGCAACCTGCCCAGTGTAGATAAGATTCTATCCGATAAGCGGATACACTGCCTCGAAGAGGATTACTCTCACGATTTCGTTCTACAGGGAGTCCGACAACATCTCGAAGAGGTACGTCGTCATATCGCGAAAGGTGTACCGCTACCATCCTTTGACCAAATGGTAGAATCCATCTCCACCCTAGTCAATTCTCTGGCACAGCCTAACCTGCGCCCGGTGATCAACGCCACTGGCGTCATTCTACACACCAATTTGGGGAGAGCACCTTTAAGCCGGGAGGCGACAGTTGCTATGGAGGAGTGCTCCAGGGGTTATACCAATCTGGAGATCGACCTTGATAGCGGCAAACGTGGCTCTCGCCAGGTTCATGTTCAATCACTACTCTGCAAACTGACTGGAGCTGAGTCCGCTTTGGTAGTAAACAATAACGCTTCAGCAGTGCTCCTGGTGCTCAGTGCACTGGTCAAAGGTAAGGAGGTGATTGTCTCACGGGGGCAGGCGGTGGAGATCGGTGGTGGCTTCCGTATCCCCAGTGTGATGCGCCAGAGTGGAGCTAAACTGGTTGAGGTCGGTACCACCAACCGCACATATTTGTCTGACTACGAAGAGGCGATCACCCATCGCACTGCAGCCCTGCTCCGAGTCCACTCCAGTAACTTTAGAGTCGTTGGTTTTACTCAATCAGTAGCCATTGATGAGTTGACTCCGCTCGGGGAGCGATACGAGCTTCTAGTACTCGATGATCTGGGTAGTGGCTGTCTCCTGGATTCCGCTCGATTTGGACTGGAGCCCGAGCCTATGGTTCAGCAGAGCATTGCAGCTGGCGCAGATCTGGCCATGTTCTCCGCTGATAAGCTTCTGGGCGGACCCCAGGCTGGGATCATTGTAGGCCAGGGCTCTCTAATTGCAAAGATTCAAAGGCATCCCCTGGCCCGCGCAGTACGCATCGATAAGGTGAGGCTAGCGGGGTTGGCAGTCACCTTGCTCCATTACCTCAAGAGCGAGGCTGAGACCAAGATACCAGTGTGGCGGATGATTTCGGCGTCCGTGGAGGAGATAGAGGAACGAGCGCAGAGATGGTGTGATCTCCTCTATGGTGCAGCATCAGTCATTGAAGGTGAATCTGTAGTAGGTGGCGGTAGCCTCCCTGGTGGGACCATACCTACTCGCCTGGTTGCAATAAAGGGCAGGGGCAGTGTAAAAGATTTGGCCGATAAATTGCGTTGCGAGTTGCCTGTGGTCATCGGGCGGACCGAGAAGAACCTGCTACTCCTGGATCCCCGTACTGTTCTCCCTGAAGAGGAAGAGGCTCTGCTGAATCGCCTGCGAAATATTTTAAACAACTAGTAAGAAAGGGGTGCAGAATACCACCTGCTGGTGGTCTGGGGGTGCCCCCCAGCTTTAAAAAATCCCCTAAGATTGGGGGATTAGGGGTTGATGAAACTATCTCAGCAATACATGCAAGTCTGTCTGTAGAAGTGGTACAATAATCAGGAGTAGGTCAACGATATCGCGTATAAGTGTGCAACTACTACAAAGGCTATCTTGTGGCTTGGTATAAGCCAGGTAAAGCTCGATATACTACTACCTATGAAATATATAGCAACGCCATATTTAGCTAGGCCAGTAGGCGAGTTGGGGTATAGCGCTGGGGATTTGATCCCGGCATTGAATAGCAAGCGGGGCAACTGAAGGCTATAGAGGAGGGGCATATGCCATTACATGGATGGGAATTCCTTATCATAGTTGTGGTCGTATTAATCGTATTTGGGGTAGGGAAGTTGCCCCAGACATTGGGCTCTCTTGGTAAGGGTGTTCGTAGTTTCCGTAAGTCAGCGGCAGGCGAGGAAGATGACGATGGTGATGACAAAGAATTGTTGAAGTCAAAATCCAAGAAGGAAGAGTCCGCAAAAGAAAAAGATACCACTGGCGAAGAGAAAAGTTAGCCTCTGACATGTCCTCGTATCCTCTTATCCGCGATAATTGAGAGGAAACAGCGTTCCTTTACCGTGGGGATTATCCAATTGGTTGGTGATGGATGATTGATGGCTTTTTAGGTATAGGTTTCTGGGAGATACTTCTAGTATTTGTTATCATCATGGCGCTATTGGGCCCAAGAAGATTGCCCGAGATCGCTGGGAAATTAGGGACATTAATGCGCCGTCTTAAGAGCGCTTTCTCTGATCTGACAACGGCGGTAACCAATGAGGTGGAGGGCACCCCTGTGAAGCAAGGTGAGAATCCCTTGGATGGCCTGAAGAAGGCAGCCATTGATCTAAAATCGTCGCTCACCAGGAAAGTGGAGGATGCTCCGACCAAGGGAGTTGATAGTCTCCAGGTAGAGGGCAAGGAACCGAAGGCTCATGACTAGTATAGCTGCTGGCCAAAGCGACTCCGCACAGCCGATGGAAGAAGAGAAAAACCTCACGGTTTTGGGCCATCTCGAAGAAGTGCGGGGGCGTCTATTTAAGTCCATAATAGCTGTCGTTATCTGCATAATTATCTGTTTCCCCTTGGCACGGTATATCTACCCCATCTTGATGAACCCCCTTCCCGGCATCGAGCTGTATTACACCGAAGTAACCGGGTTGCTGGCAAGCTATATGAAACTCGCTCTATATGGCGGCCTCATTCTTGCATGGCCTTACCTTCTGTACCAGTTTGTAATGTTTCTTAAGCCTGCGCTTACTCATAAGGAGAAAGGATATTTTTATACACTGCTTCCTGGGGCACTCATACTTTTCCTCTCTGGGATCATGTTTGGCTACTTTGTACTCCTGCCCCCGGCGCTGAATTTTCTATACTACTCATTTCCAAGTTACGTTGGTGGTGATATAGAACCAATTTGGACAGTCGATAATTACACTTCTGTGGTATCTAGACTCCTCTTTTGGCTCGGTGTTGTGTTCCAAATACCGATATTGATGTACTTCTTGGCCAGGATTGGTATCATCAGCCCTGGGTGGATTCGCAGGAAGTGGAGGTATGCTGTAGTCATTGCCTTCATAATCGGTGGTGTCATTACCCCCACCTTCGACCCGATCAATCAGAGCCTTGTTGCCGGTCCCATCATACTGCTCTACGGGCTTGGCTACTTGCTGGCAAAGCTGGCGTGGATCGGTAGGAACAGGGCAGTGGCTGAGACGATATAGATGGTAGTGGAAACAAAGAGCAGTTATAAATAGAGACCACTGAAAAAGAGGTACAGGATACTTCCTGCCGGGGGCTTGGGGGTGCCCTCCAGTCTTACAAAGTCCCCCAAGGCTGGGGGATATAGGGGGTTGATTAAGAGTATTTCAGCATTCTCAAATATAATTGCAACGGAACCAATGCTTCCCAGTAAAGACCTTATACTTGAGCTGAGAGAGGCCATTGACCTGACTCGTGAGGTGGGTTATCATTAGGCAGCGCCGATCCAAGGAGCTTCTCTAGTGCCCCGGACTGACCTAATTCTATTTCACGCGCCTAGCGTCTACGACTTTCGCCAAAAGACGATTCTATTTGGTCCCACCAGCGACCTCATCCCCTCATCTCCCATTTTCGAGCTCTATCCTATAGGCTTTACCAGTATCGCGGAGTATCTTGAGCGCGCCGGCTATCGGGTGCGTATTGTCAATCTGGCGGTTCGCATGCTCCGAGACCCGAAATTCGATGCGGAGAAGCTCATCGAAAGCCTGGAAGCCCCAGTATTCGGCATTGACCTTCACTGGCTACTCCACTCCCATGGTGCCATTGAAATTGGCCGGTTGGTTAAAAAACACCACCCCAAGGCACTAACGGAGAGGTGCACGAAAACCCAATGTCCCACGTCCCTGATGATCTCAGCGAGGTGTTCGTTAATCACTATGACAACACGATACGCTCGGTAATCCGGTACCGAGATTTATCCAACTACCTCCCATACAAGCGCTGGCTGCGATATCCCATTACGGCTGTGCTAACCTGCCGGGGGTGCGTCCACAACTGCATCATATGTGGTGGTTCCGCGGCTGCTTTCCGCCAGTGCTATAGCCGTGAGCGCCCCGCTTTCCGCACCCCGGAGGCTGTTGTCCATGATGTGCAACGTATCGGACGATTCAGCAACGGCCCCATATTCATCCTGGGAGACATACTTCAGGCGGGAGAAGATTATGCCTACCGCCTTCTCGAACTATTAAGTCGCGAGAGGGCGAAAAACCAGCTTATCATGGAGCTCTTCAGCCCTGCCCCAAAGGAGCTGTTAAAGAAAATGGGCGAAGCATGCCCCGGGTTCTGCTTGGAGATCTCTCCGGAGTCTCACGACCCCGCAATAAGAAAAGTATGTGGCCGGGACTACTCCACTGAGGCTCTTGAGGATACTATTGAGGATGCTCTGGCAGCAGGATGCAGCCGGATGGACATCTTCTATATGTTTGGATTGCCCCAACAGACCACGCAGTCGGTAATGGACACCGTCGATTACTGTGGCCATTTAATGAGCAAATTTCATGACAAGCGACTCTTCACGTTCACAGCACCGATATCTCCTTTCCTCGATCCGGGAAGCCTCGCCTTCGAGAATCCAGAGCGCTATGGCTATAGTCTACTTTTACATGGCCTGGAGGAGCACCGTCAGGCGCTGGTAGCACCTAGCTGGAAGTATCACCTGAATTACGAAACTAAGTGGATGAACCGTCAGGAGATAGTTGACAGCGCATATCAGGCGGAGCTCGAATTAAACAAGCTAAAGGCGAGGTACGGTATCATCTCAAAAGAGATGGCCCGAGAGACGGAGCAGCGTCTCAATACTGCTATCGAGTTGATGAACCAAATCGACGATATGATTGCTTCCGGCAGAGAAGAGCAATTGACCCAACTGAAGGACAGGGTAGACTGGGTAAACATGTCGTGGATTGGTGGCAAGCGGGAGCTTGAACTGCCAACTTCCCTTATCAAGCTAAGGCTGCCGAGCACTATCTGGTCTCTGATAAGAGGGCGATAGCCATTATTGACCTCGTTACCACATACGATTACTATAGACAACAGTTCTTTCCCCTCAAATTGCTGAAAAAGAGGTGCAGGATACTTCCTGCCGGGTGTCTGGGGGTGTCCCCCAGATTTATAAACTCCCCCGAGACTGGGGGATATAGGGGGTTGATTAAGATTATTTCAGCACTCTCCCCTAATTGGAGTGATCAATGACCACTTTAAAGAGCCTGTTTCAACCCATCTCAATAGGCAAGCTGAAGCTAAAGAACCGTATCGTGATGACCTGTGCCAACGCCAGTGGTGGCGGGGGTAAGCACGTAATCAGCTATTACGCTGAGAGGGCACGAGGCGGTGCCGGATTGCTTATCGTCGGGGGTATGTATACCTTTGATACTGGATTGGGGAAAACGTTCTACGGAGGGCGTAAGGATGTAACCGAAGAGGAATCTAAGGCTATCCGTGAATTCGCCCTTTATGGCGAGGATCTTTTGCCCGGATTGCGTGAGTTTACCAGGACCATGCATGAAAACGGCGTGAAGGTTGCGGCCCAACTGCTCATGACCTATGAATGGAAGAGGGACTGGAAGACGAATATAGAGGACCCAACCGAGCTGGTAAGCCCATCGGGCGGTCCTTCCGGAGCCCGCCTGGGGGATACGAGGGCGGTTACCATCGATGAGATATACCAGATAGTTGAAGAATACGGCGACGCGGCAAGTGTAGCTCAAAAAGCCGGATTCGATGCGATAGAGATCCACGCTGGCATAGGCTATTTTCTGAATCAGTTCCTATCACCCCATACTAATAGTCGATCTGATGAGTATGGGGGTAGCCTGGAGAACAGGATGCGTATGTTGCTGGAGATCGTCGATTCGTGTCAGAAAAAGACGGGGAAAGAATTCCCTATTATCGCCCGCATCTCTGCAGAGGATTTTATGGAGGGAGGAAATACCATCGAGGATACGAAGCCTCTTGCCGTAGCGCTTGAGAAAGCGGGGGTTGTCGCCATTGATGTGGAGACAGGATGGCATGAGTCCCCCGTGCCTATGGTTCAGCAGTGGGTTAAACCCGGTGCATTCGTTTACCTCGCCGAAGAGATAAAAAAAGTTGTAAGTATCCCGGTCATGACTGCCTATCGCATCTGGGACCCCGTTCTGGCGGACAGGATCGTTGCTGAGGGGAGAGCCGACCTCGTCGGTATGGCGCGTGCCCTGGTCGCTGATCCCGAACTGCCAAATAAAGCGAGAGAGGGCAAATTTGATGATATCAATTACTGTATAGCCTGCTGCCGCTGCCTAGATACTGCTATATCGGGCGAATGCCCGTCCTGCGCCGTCAACGCCAGGGTGGGGAGGGAGGCGGTATATAACATCGAGCCTTCCACAGAGAAAAAAGATGTACTCGTCATCGGAGGTGGCCCGTCAGGTATGGAGGCAGCCAGGGTGGCAGCGTTGAGGGGTCATAAGGTGACGCTCTGTGACAGAGGGCGAAGGCTCGGAGGGTCGTTGCTGCTTGCCTGTATCATGAATCCGGAGCTTCCGAAGTTCCTCAAATACCAGATGAATCAGGTGCGAAAGCTCCCTATCGAGGTCAGGCTCAATACGGAGGTGGATGCGGAGTTTGTTGAGAGGATGAAACCGGATGTAGTTATCGTAGCTGCAGGGGGCAAACCTCCCACCGTCGAAATACCTGGGATTCATCGAGATAATGTACTCCTCAGTCATGATATGCTTAAGGCTATGATTAGTTCCCCAAGGAAAGGTGGCGCTTTCCAGAGGCTCCTATGGCGCTTAGGCTCACTCGCACTGAGGTATATAGATAACCCGGCACTGATAAGATGGGGGTTAAGGTTCGGCTTCCCCTTCCGGAAGAGGATCGTTATTATAGGCGGTGGGTTTGCCGGATGTGAACTTGCGGATATACTGGCGGAGAGGGGAAAGAAACTGACGCTTCTGGAGGAATCAAAACGGCTGG
>JAAXQM010000086.1 GCA_012974295.1 Dehalococcoidales bacterium | reverse complement strand
GTCCGGAGAACGCCAGATTGAGGAGGGTTGCCTCAGTATCCCCGGTTATAGGGGGGAGATCCAGCGCTCGGAGAAGGTCACGGTTAAGGGCCTAGACCGCTTTGGCCTGGAAATTCGCATCAAAGGTGAGGGGCTCCTCGCCCAGGCCGTGGAACATGAGCTTGACCACCTGGATGGGACTCTTTATATCGATCATTTGGAGAGTATAGACAAACTTACGCCGGTGACAGTGGATGTGGAAACACGTGAAATATAGTCATATGATTCTTGTTAAGTGCGTTTTTGAAATATGGGGCCTTTTACAGAGCCCCGCTTTTTTGAATTCTGCGAAGCGTATTAAATAACTTGTCACAGTTTTAAAAAGGAAAGCATAGCTTCTTCCAGCGCTGCGAAACGCTTTATTGAAGGGGTTTGTTGCGGATGAGGATAGAGAGCTCTGGGTGGAAGAAGCCAAAAAAAGAGATGATGAAAATTTTAACCAAGGTAGAGGAATTTCTCGCCCCGCACTCGATCGAGGGTTACCTCACCGGTGGTTTTGTACGTGATAACCTGATAGGTCATGACAGCTACGATATCGATATTGTTGTCGGGACAGAGGCTGTAGAGCTGGCCCGCGATGTGGCGAAGGCCTTCGAGGGTACATTTGTGCCCTTGGATAAGGCGAATGGAATAGCCAGGGTGGTGCTACCCGAAGAGCGGTGGGGGTTGTGGGGAGAGCAAAAAAAGCCCCTGCATCTGGATCTTGCAACCATGCGTGGGAGCATCGTGGAAGATCTGGCATTGCGGGACTTCACCATAGACGCCATCGCCATAAATTTGAGTGAAATAACGAAACCAGGTGCTCCCCTCATCGATCCCTGCGGCGGTCAGCGTGACCTGGAGGCGGGGGTAGTACGCGCCATTAGCGCTGAGGCTTTCCAGCGAGACCCGGTGCGTCTGCTACGAGCCCTGCGCCTCGCAGCGGAATGCAACTTTTCGTTAGCCGATGAAACAAGAGCGCAGATTAAAAATCAACACCAGCTTATTACACAGGTTGCCGCGGAGAGGGTTTGCGATGAGTTTTGCCGCCTCCTTGCCGTCCCAAAGGCAGCCACGTGGCTTCGGCTGCTCGATGAGCTTGGCCTGCTTCTATCAATCTTTCCTGAGCTTGCGCCCACCAAGGGGGCGGAGCAACCCAAGGAGCACTTTTGGGATGTGCTTGAGCATTCTGTAGAGACGGTTGCCGACATCGAATTCCTGCTCCGGGTGGAAGGCTTCGGATACTTCGATAATGAAATCCTGACCTCTGTACCCTGGTCACCGGTACTGGAGGAACACTTCGAGGAGGAGATAGCTGGTGGACACAGGCGGAAGACCCTGCTTAAACTGGCTGGGCTGCTCCATGACATAGCCAAGCCCCAAACCAGGACCATCGAGGAGTCGGGACGGATGCGTTTCTTTGGGCATGCTCAGGAGGGGGCAACCATTACTCAAGGCATTATGGAGCGATTAAGGTTCAGCGTTCGCGAGAAAGAAATGGTGCAAAAAATAATCGAGCACCATCTGCGCCCGGGACAATTGGCTGGTGAGGACGAACTCCCCACCAAACGCGCTATCTACCGCTATTTCAGGGATACAGGTGATGTGGGAATCGACACCATCTTTCTTAATCTTGCGGATCATCTGGCAACGCGGGGCCCCAACCTGGAGATTAAAGAATGGCGCAGGCATACTCGGAGTGTATCCCATGTTCTCGAGGAGCGCTTCAGCGAGGTAAGCGTCGTTTCGCAGCCCAAGCTGATCAACGGGCATGACCTTATCGATATACTGGGGATGAGCCCTGGACCTGATATGGGCCGGCTACTGGAGGCAGTGCGTGAGGCTCAGGCTGCCGGAGAGGTTACGACCAGGGACGAAGCGCTCCGCTTCGTACATAAGCTGAATACGAAACAAAGTTGATATAAATTGCAAGAAAAAAATAATGGGTAGAAAACATATACTAACTCTGGTGGCTATCTTTATGATTGCCGCCTTGTGTGTTTCGCTGCTGGCAATAGAAAATATCGGAGGCCGGCAAGGATTTTCGCTGGGGCTGGATCTTCAGGGAGGCACACATCTGGTATATGAGGCAAACTTTGCAGAGGTTGCACCCGGTGCTGAGGACGATGCTGTTGAAGTGACCCGGGAAATTATCGAGAAGCGAATTAACCGCTATGGGATATCTGAGCCTAATATCCAAATAATCGGTAGCGGCAACAGCTCCCGTATCTCCGTTCAGATACCTGGTGTTACCGCTGAAGAAGCAAGGGCTCTGGTTGGCGCAGTGGCTGAAATGGACTTTCAAGAGCAAAATGACGTGGGAGCAATCCTAACAGAGGCATCGTTTGCGAGGGATGCTCAGATTACTATTGATGATGCTACCGGTTTTAAAGTAGATGACACCTGCGTGGTTGGTTTCGGTTTGGGTGGTAGCATTGCGAAGGAAGACTGGGAAACGAGGCGGATAGCAGGCATCAACGGATCAAGTAACGTCCTCACTTTGGACCCCGCGTTATTTTTGGACCATCAGGCCGGCGAGCCGATAAGCGTCTGGATACCTTCTATTGGCACAGTAGACGCGGAGGAGCTATGGCTTACAGGCAGATACCTCTTGCCCAATAGTTACGTTGATGTGAACCAGCAGACTGGCCAGCCGGTGGTAGCGTTCGAATTTGACCAGACCGGGGCTATTCTTTTCGCTCAGATTAGTGGGCGGCTTGTGGGTAAGCCTCTGGGCATCTTCCTCGATAACGAGATGATCTCAGCGCCGGTAGTGCAAACACAGATCAGCGGTGGCAAGGGGATTATTGAGGGATTGACCTATGATGAGGCAAGGATACTATCCAGCCAGCTCAACGGCGGTGCGCTGCCTCTACCGCTGGGACACTGGGATAACGGCGAGTTCTACCCTGAGCCGGCAGTAACCCAGAGCGTAGATGCCACCCTTGGTGCCGACTCCCTGCATAAAAGCCTTATCGCCGGCATAATCGGTCTATTACTGGTAATGGCATTCATGATACTTTATTATAGACTCCCCGGTTTGCTGGCATGCATTTCTTTGCTGATTTATGTTGCTGTTATGCTCACCATTTTCAAGATGGTTCCCGTTACCCTCTCCATGGCAAGCATCGCGGCCTTTATACTCTCAATCGGGATGGCTGTTGATGCCAATGTCCTTATCTTCGAGAGGATGAAGGAGGAGATAAGGTCAGGAAAGACGCTGAGGGCTGCTATCGAGGCGGGCTTCAACCGTGCCTGGCCGGCGATTCGCGATGGCAATGTCTCTACCCTTATTACGTGCTTTATCCTGTTCTGGTTTGGCACCAGAATCATATCTGCGCCCCTGGTAATGGGCTTTGCCCTGACCCTGGGCATCGGAGTTGTTATCAGTATGCTGACGGCAATTATGGTTACCAGGACTTCTCTGCGCACTATTGTGTTCACCGCGCTGGCAAAGCGGGTTTCGCTATTTAGATCATGAGAGATGATAAATGATTGATTTTGTCGGTAAGAGAAAATGGTATTTCCTCGTCTCGGGCATCATTATCCTCATTGGGGTCATTTTCCTGCTCTCCGTCGGCCTGCAGAGGGGGATAGAGTTCACCGGCGGAACGATGGTGACTGTTCGCTTTGAGCAAGAAGTGATTCAGGAGGAGCTTCGCGAGGAGCTGGCCGTGCTGGGGCACGATGACGCCATCATTCAATGGAGCGATGATGCTCAGGCCTTCGTCATCCGCACTACAGAGCTATCGGAGGAAGATATCGTTGTAATGCAGAATGCCCTGACAGAGGCATTCGGAACCCTTACTATTGTGGAAGTGTATGCAATTTCGGGCAGCATCGCCAGCGACATCGAGGGGAACGCTATGATTGCAGTTATCGTAGCTGCCATCGGCATCCTTCTGTATGTTACCTGGGCCTTTCGCAGGTTGATCAGGCCGTTTCGCTACGGGGTATGTGCTATCGTGGCTTTGCTCCACGATGTAATCATCGTGCTCGGCATTTTCTCTGTACTTGGAGTGATCTTCGACATAGAGATCGATGCGATGTTCATCGTTGGTGTGCTTACCATTATCGGTTACAGCGTGAATGACACCATCGTGGTCTTCGACCGCATCCGGGAGAATTCGCTCAAGAGCCCGGGGACCCCGCTTGCGACCACGGTCAACAACAGCATTATGGAAACGCTGGGTCGCTCCCTCAACACAGTAATAACCACTCTGTTTGTGATACTGGCTCTGCTCCTTT
The DNA here is from genome assembly GCA_012974295.1 of Dehalococcoidales bacterium. GTDB lineage: Bacteria > Chloroflexota > Dehalococcoidia > E44-bin15 > E44-bin15 > JAAXQM01. Next base: position 583 of record JAAXQM010000086.1, on the reverse strand, counting down.
TAGGCGGGGCAACCATCCACAACTTTGCCCTGGTCCTCCTCATCGGAGTGATCAGCGGTACTTACAGCTCCATCTTCATTGCCAGCCAGCTGCTCGTAGCCTGGGAAAATGGCGCATTCGGCAGGCTTTTCCGGCGCGTAGTCCCCAAGCGGGCACCTGCCGGGGGGTAATACATGTTCCGCACTAAAACCGGCGCTGCCGGGCTTTCTGTTCTCTCCAATACCCTGCTGATCCTGCTTAAGCTGGTGGCCGGCATCCTCAGTGGAAGTGTCAGCATCATAGCTGAGGCTATTCACAGCGGTATCGATCTATTAGCGGCATTAATCGCTTTCGTCTGCTTACGGATTGCCGGCAAGCCAGCAGATAGGGAGCATCCCTTTGGCCATGGCAAGGTAGAGAATGTCAGTGGTACCATAGAAGCGGTATTGATCTTTGTCGCCGCAATCTTCATTATTTACGAGGCGATAAACAGGATCATTGCGGAAGCAATTGTCGAATACTTGAGTATAGGGATCGCGGTGATGGCGATCTCTGTGGTGGTAAATATCATTGTCTCCCGTCACCTGCTGCGAATCGCCAGGGA
>JAAXQM010000037.1 GCA_012974295.1 Dehalococcoidales bacterium | reverse complement strand
GGGTTGATTGAGAGTATTTTAGCAGTATCTGTAGATATTGCACTGTTATTTCCTAGAATTCAAATATATAAAAGCAATATTGGACGGCCACAACTATGTTCACTATTTACCGGACGATAGTTAACTTTTTCAGCTGGCATTCCCCGTCACCCTTATAAGGCAGATGTGGTTGGCTTCTAAACTAAGCAGAAAGCCAAAGCACGTCACCACAAAGCCCGGGGCTTCGGGCACGTCTCGAAAAAACAGCATATTCTTGCTTCTCCTTGCCTAGCATGGTGTCCTCTCCGTGGCCTGGATAGACCAGTGTGTCATCGGGTAGAATAAACAGCTTCTCGGTAATAGATTGAATGATCTGCTCAAAGGAAGCGGGAGCACCCGTTTTACCCGGGCCCCCAGGGAAGATCGTGTCGCCAGAGAAGAGGTGTTTCCCTGTAAGCAGGCATAAGCTACCCGTTGTATGGCCAGGAGTATGTAGCACCCTCAAGCTGATAGTGCCGAAGTTCAACACATCGCCATCATCGAGGATTATGTCCGGCGTTGAGGGAAGGGCTTCCGCTTCCAAACGATGAATGGCTACTGGGGACTGAAGCTTATCTCTTATGTCACTGAAAGCTCCCAGATGATCGAAATGTGTGTGGGTTATTATAATATGTTTTACCCTCACGTCCTCCGCTTGTTTTAAAATCCTTGAAGCCTCTCCTGGGGTATCAACTATGACGCCCTCGCCGCTTTGAGGGCAAACTATGATATAACAATTAGTGCCGAAGGGCTGAATCTCCAGTTTCTTGATTTGCACCTCTCCGTCGTAATGCCAGTTCATTTCATCTCCCAATCCATTGCAGTCGACAATGGAACTATAAAGCACAAAGACTGCGCTGTCAAAGGCTCAATTGGAACGAAAGCGTAGAGATGCTATACTTGAAAGGAGATGGTTTATACCATTGAGCCGGAGAGCTTCGACAGTTTGGAAAAAGCATGGCGCAAGCTTCTGGCAGTCTGCTCAACAAATCACATCTTTCTAACCCCCCAGTGGCAAAAAGCGTGGTGGCAGACATTTGGTAACGGGAGCGAACTAATGCTCCTGTCGATTTATAGGAGTACTGAGCTTTTTGGTATCATTCCACTGATGCGCCAGGGTAAAACAATATCATTCATCGGCAGTAGCGATGTTTGCGATTACATGGATTTTATAGTTCATCGAGGGCAGGAAGCCACCGTTTTTTCACATCTATTGGACTATCTTGAACCTATGGAATGGAACGCAATAGATCTTCGGTCACTACTTCCAGACTCCCTCGGCCTGAGTCATTTTGCCCCTCTTGCAAAGCAAATGAACTATCTTGTGGAGGTAGTAAAGGAGGATGTTAGCCCACAACTTATGCTTCCTTCAAATTGGGAGACTTACCTTTCTCAACTAGAGGGCAAGGATCGTCGCGAGCTCAGACGCAAGCTTCGACGCCTCGATAAAATGAAATCCACCCGGTTCTATACTATTACCGAAAAAGAGCAGATGCACCAGTCATTGGAGGACTTTTTCGAGTTATTCAAGCTAAGTGTCGGTGTTAAAGCGGGGTTTATGACGGATCAAATGAGATGTTTCTTTAATACTATGGCACACGCTTTAGCGAAGGAAGGCAATATCAGGCTTTCTTTCCTTGATGTTGAGGGGATTCGAGTGGCTTCCACTATATGTTTCGACTATGAGCATGAATTATATCTTTACAACAGCGCGTATAACCCTGAATATGCTTCTTTTAGTATTGGCTTGATACTCAAGGTATTTTGCCTCAGGGATGGTATATTTGAGGGTAAGAGACGCTTCGATTTTCTAAGAGGCGCCGAGCCGTATAAATACGACCTCGGTGGTCATGATATACCCATAAGTCGCTGTGTTATTACGAGGAGCTGACTCTATGCGCATCGCCAAGATATGTGTTAACCGCTGCCCGCTAATGCCCTTAGGAGGCAAGGATACTGGTGGTATGCACCTTTACATACGAGAGCTCAGCCAGGAGCTGGGAAGGATGGGAGTGGAGGTGGATTTATTCACCCGCTGGCATAGTTCTATGGATTCCGAGGTGATGGAGATAGGAGACAGGGTACGTCTCATTCATATAGCGGCGGGTGAGCAGGAGGACATATTAAAGACAGATATCTATCAATGCCTTCCTCAGTTCACTTCAAACCTCCGTCGTTTTATTGAGAGTGAAAGTGCAACATATAACCTGGTTCATAGTCACTACTGGCTCTCGTCATTGGTTGGGAAGCAGATACAGGACGGATTAGGAATACCACACATTGCCACGTTCCATACTTTGGGAGAGGTTAAAAATCGGGTTCGACCTGCCGAAATGGAGCCAGATCTGCGCATAGAGGCGGAAAAAATGGCTATAGCTTCAGCCGACCGCGTTATAGCTGTCAGTGCTGAAGAGAAGCACGACCTGGTAAATATCTATGAAGCATGGCCTGATAAGGTTGAGGTAATTCCCTGTGGGGTTGACCTTGGGCTTTTTCAATCTAAGGACAAAGCAAAGGTGCGCCGCGAGCTGGGTCTTCCAGAACACTCTAAGATACTGCTTTTCGTAGGTAGGATCGAGCCTTTCAAGGGGATAGATATCATTCTTCGCTCATTAGCATGCATCGGGGAGAAAAAAGATCTGCAACTCCTCATAGTAGGAGGAGATGCAGATAGTGATGGTGAATTGTCCAGACTGCGTTCACTAGCTAGCGAGCTGGGCATTGAAGAAATGGTGACTTTTTGGGGTGCTGTGGAGCACGAAAAGATACCACTGCTTTACAATGCTGCCGATATCTGTGTAATTGCCTCATATCATGAGAGCTTTAGCCTAGTGGCTGTTGAAGCTTTAGCTTCAGGTACTCCCGTGGTCGCGCCCCGAGTAGGTGGCCTGTCCACCGTTATCACAGATGGGGAGACAGGTTATCTTATAGACAATCGTTCTATTGAGGGTTTTACACGACACCTGCAAAGACTCCTGGGCGACGATGAGCTCAGGCAGCGCATGGGACACGCGGCACGTCCATCGGTGATGAAATATGCTTGGCCGATAGTGGCACGTCAGGTTCTGAGTATCTACGAAGAGCTAACAACTGCCCAGGTTCCGCTGATGCCATAGGGTTACTCCTTTTCTTCGAAATCCTACCGATTGGTACAGGTGCTTGGCAATGTGGTTCCTTCCGTCAACCGAAAGCTCTATGTCCTTAATTCCATTTTGCATGAGATACGCAATCCCCGCCATTAGTATCGCCTTGCCTAATCCTCGACCTCGATACCGAGGATTTATACCCATCATTCGGATGTATCCCTTGTCTCTATCGGTAGGGTGCTCCATTGTCCAGCAATAGCCAACCTTGCTTTGGCCGTTGTTGATATACAGGATACCATCAGGCCGGCACCAACTGGCGTCCAACAGATAACAGATTTCTTCTACTGTGTTGGGGCGAAATCCCCAGCTATCGGTGAATGACATGTTCTGAAGGGTGCAGAGGCTTTCCTCATCGCCGGGAAGAAAGTGTGTAAGCTCAAAGCCGCTTGGTATTGTGAGTGTCATCTCTCTGTATTCAGCGAGGTCCATATTCCAGTGACACCGCACCGCTCGGAAGCCTCTTTTTCGAACCCAGTGCTCACTAGTATGTAACCCTTGAGTTATAGGTATTTGAAGGATTTCCGACCCCAGATTATAGCTATGATTAGCTGCAGTTTCTAGCAGACTGCTGCCCATACCACGACCACGATGTGTCGGATGTACGGCAACGTTAAGTATTACCCTGCCGATCTCTAGCTCGCGCTCAATAGCTGCATAGCCTACGAGAAGACCATCCACCTCTGCGACAAACAAGTCCTCCTCAAAATGATATCCCGGTTGCTCAATGCGGTGCTTAAACTCCTCCAATGAGGTAGCCTTGCTCAGCCCGTCCACCTCATCTATATAGTTAACAAGCTGAACATAGGCAGTTATGTCATCTTGACGAAAATTACGGATAGTAACCAATCAGCTTCCTTTGTCTGTTCAATTGATAATCTGTTTCATTGTAGCCCAAGAATTGCTGTGATACAATCCAAAAAGCAACTGTAGAAGTCCGTCTGCGATGGAAGAATCAATAAAAACAGTAATGGTGGTCAGTCCTCATCCCGATGACGCCGAGATCGGCGCGGGAGGTACCATTGCCTTGTGGTGCAAGCAGGGGCGAGAGGTGTTCTATGTCATCTGTACCAATGGCGATAAAGGAAGCTCAGACCCAAATATGACCTCGGAGACTTTGGCTAAAATTCGGCAGCAGGAGCAAATAGAGGCATCTAAAATACTTGGGGTTAGCAATGTCACCTTCCTCGGCTATCCGGATGGAGGTTTGGAGGATACACCTGCTTTTCGCGGAGAGCTGGTGCGACTAATTAGAAAACATCGTCCCGAGGTAGTGCTGACCACTGATCCCTACCGAAAATACCTGTGGCATCGCGACCATCGTATCACTGGAATTGTCACCATGGATGCCATATTCCCCTACGCTCGCGATCACCTCTCCTATCCGGAGCAGATAGTTGAGGGTCTGAAACCGCACAAGGTAAAGGAGATATACTTCTGGGGTTCGGAAGAGTCGGACACTTTCATCGATGTTGAGGAAACCTTCACTGTCAAGCTATCTGCGCTTAGCTGCCATGTTAGCCAGGTAGGCCAGTATGGCGATCTATTAAAACAGCATATCGAGGAGAGGGCATCGAAGGCGGGGCAAAGCCAGGGAGTTCCTTTGGCTGAGGCATTCCGCAGGATCGAAATCATCTACTAGGGCAATGGCAGGGTTTAATAAAGTGATCAACCACTTTGAAAAGAGGTGCAGGATACTTCCTGCCGGGGGTCTGGGGGTGTCCCCTAGCTTATA